>QILZ01000206.1 GCA_003233545.1 Spirochaetales bacterium | reverse complement strand
AATACATGTCCGAATTCCGGGATGATGAGTTTAAAAAAATAGTTGCCGGAATTACAATCTCCGAACTGCTCGATCTGTGGGATGATCTTTCGGAAGAGGAGGAGTTAAAAATATTCTCTCTCCTCGACCTGGAGAAAAAGGTCGACCTTATAACTTCCCTGCCGCCGCCGAAACAGGAGGCGCTTATAACCTCGTTAACAGCGGAGAACAAGAGAATTCTCTTAGAAGAAATGGAGCCGGACGATATTACCGATTTTATCCAGTCCGTTTCACCTGAAGTCCGCGAGTATGTCTGGAACAATTTAAGTGAAGAAGCGAGGGAGGAGACTAAATTCTTACTGAGGTTCGATGAGGATGATGCGGCGGGCCTTATGACGCCGAGGTACCTTGCGATTCAGTCCAATCTCACGGTAAAGCAGGCTCTGCGCTGGGTACGCAAGAACCTTAAAGAAGTGGAAACCATCTATTACCTCTACGTACTGGATCAGATGAAACGGCTTATAGGAATTGTATCCTTAAAGGATCTTCTTTCCGCTGAAGATGAAGACCGGATAAACGATATTATGGTAAAAGAGGTTATTTCTGTTCGTGAAGAGACAGACCAGGAGGAGGTAGCAAAAATCCTCGAGACCTACGATTTACTTGCCCTTCCTGTTGTCGACAGGTATAACAGGCTCCTTGGAATAGTTACATTCGATGATGTTATCGATGTTATAAGAGACGAACAGACAGAAGATGTATATAAAATGAGCGCCATGGCAGGAAACACAGAGAGATATCTGGACAGTTCGATATGGGACCTTGTAAAAAAGCGGATACCATGGCTTACAATTCTTCTGCTTGCTGCTACTCTCACCACTAATGTACTTGCACATTACAAGTCTGTTATAGAGGCAGCGGTAGTGCTTTCCTTCTTTATTCCCATTGTAACAGGGACAGGAGGGAATTCCGGGTCTCAATCCGCTACCCTTATGATCCGCGGACTTGCAACAGATGAAATTAATTTTAATGATATTTTTAAAGTTCTCTTAAAAGAAATTTTAATAGGAGTGGTAATCGGTATCAGTATGGGCCTTTTAACAATAGCACGGTCCATGTACCTTCCGCCCTATATAAGCTTCCACGTTGCCGCTGCCGTAGGGGTATCCATGGTGTTTGTAATAATCTTTGCAACCAGTGCTTTTTTTCCGCTTATAATTCACAAACTCGGACTCGATCCCACTGTAATGGCAGGTCCCTTAATGGCGACTATCATAGATGTTACGGGACTTACAATATATTTTCAGACCGCAAAACTGTTATTGGGACTGTACTGACGGCCGCACCGGCCGGCCGAACTGCAAACTGCCTTAACTATATGACCGGAATGATAAAAAAAGAAGAATACATTGAAATCTTAAAAAAAACGGAAATAGCAGTTACTGGAATTTAGCGTAAATAATTATCATATAGGGCGCGGCTACAACCAGCCTTCCTAATCCGTTGCCCAACCGAGTGTAACCGTAAAGTATTCAAAAAACAAATCCCTTATCCGTGCAATATTAAAAGAACCTGTTCCAGTATTAAATGATTCTATCCCGGCGGGCTTTACTGTTCCTATCCTCCAATACATCCTGTAGTTCTTAAAGTAGATTGACGAATTGTAAGATACATCAACAGCAGGTGCACCTTTAAGAATATCCATTACCTTAATTCTGAATTCCGTTCCTCCCGAATTATATTTAAAGTTTAAAATCTTCGATAGAAGATTAAACCTCAGTTTAACAGCATACTGCGAATCCCCGGTTTCTCCATGTAGAGAGACAGCCGGACTTAAGAGATCCTTTTCCTGTACACCGCCGCCGCCGGAATATTCAAATCTCTTTTCTGCCTCCATGGAATAGACAAATTCCGTTCCTCTCTTTAACAGCGTAATCAGAGAAATTATGCCGGTTACAGATTCCCATCCTTCCATAAACGGATCCGGAGAAAACCCGGGCTGTCTAAGCGTATTCTTATATTTCAGAATAAGACCGCCCCTGTGCGGAGACATAAATTCGAGATCAATCTTAAAATTCAGCGTATCGTTGTTTACCGAACCGGCCAAATCACGGTAGGCAGGGGAGCAGAAACCGCCGAAAATTCCCAATCTCATCAACCCATTTTCCCATGCCGCAAAACCGTGACTCAAGAAGCCGGGCGCTGCAAGTTCTCCGCCGGAAACCGATAGGGAAAGATGCGTGCGGAATTTATTACGTTTTACAGAAAGGGAAGAAGCAATATGATACAGCTTTTCACCGGGAAAGGGAATTTTATCGAAGTACCAGGGACCTTCACCGCTGACTACCTGTGATCTGTAAAACTCCGAATTATACGGTTCGGTTAAGCATATCAGCAGTTCGGTATTCCCGGCGAAATCACCATGGTTAAAAAAGATTACAGGAAACAGATTTAAGTGTGCAATAATACCTGCATGCAGGGGAAATACCTCCCGGATTTCATCCGAATATTTATCCGAAAATTCCCACGGTAGTTCCCCCGACGATCCTCCCGATAGCGCCCCGTACAACCCCTTCGAAAATAATCCGCCCTTCCGGTACATAAACAGATTAAGAGCATCAGGGAAAACAGCAAGAGATATGCCGTGTTTAACTCTTTTATAAGCGGAAATACCGACTGTAACCGGAAAACTGCCGTCAAGGCCGAGCTTTGTTTTTTCCATGGCAATACTACTCCACGGAGAATAGGAAAGGGGATTATCAATTTCCCGAAGGAGTCCGTAAACGGCAACAGGGCCTGCCGTTAAAAATGGGGATGAAAAACCGAAATCAAAATAATACGGCTTTAGCTGGTTCCTGTTACCATAATTAACGGCAGTTCTGTCCCTGTTATAAATATCCGCACCTGAAATGACAACTCTTAACGGCGATAATCCGGGCAGACCGGTTTTAAAATTATACCCTGTAAGCCGGAACTTGAGAGTTTTAAGTTCGTTAAGCTCGAACTGTAGTTTTAAGGGAAACAGAAAAGCACCGAATTTTTCCGTACCCTCTGCATAAATTCCGGTTAACAGGCCGAAACTTATAAAGAGTATTAAAAGATGCATTATTTTTTCGGACTTCATACCTGTCAGGAAGCAAGAAAGATGCCAATTCTAAAGAGAACAGGACTACCCTATACCATTTCGTTTACATTTATTTACAATATATGCTGATTATTATATAAGATCAGGAGGAAATAACAATGTTATCAGTTCTTCAGAATGACTGCAAGCAGATACCATAAATTCATACTGTGCATGAGGATGATTCTGTACTTTTAGATACGACCGATGCTGCATGGTTTAACGTTTTGTATTATTTTCCCTTGTAACGATGCAAAAATATCGAGAAGGAGACAATCCTTCAATTATTGAAAAGTTTTCCGGGAGCGACTTTGATGGGATTTGCTCCTTAATAGCAATCCCGGCTTTGTACGTGTTTGTGGGTTTGCCCCAAAGAATGAAAAAGATAAGTATTGCTTCCAACATGTTCCAGGCCTTCGGAAACTCGAACAATTTAACCAAATCATGACAGAGTGGGGTATCTGATGCAGCCGCTTTTGAAAGAGAAACTCTTTAATCTCATGTGGAAAAATTGTTTAATGATCTACCTGAGGTCAAATCTTCTATCAAAAGAATATTGTATGACAGCGCTTGTAATAATAAAGAACTGAAAGAGAAGCTACTAAGTGATTTTGGAATAGAGTTAAAAGCTTCGTTCACTTTAAGAAGAAAAAAAGAGGTTACGGAAAGTCTTCTCCGAGGTATTAAAAAAATCACCCCTTATGGAAATATAATTTGTATAGCCGGGTATGAGATGGAATATAAGGGGATGCGTTATGAAAATGAAAAGCTCATCTACCAGGTTTACAGAGAATTCAAAGAATTCACCTGTATCTTTAACCTGCCAATATAAAGAAAACTTCTGCCCTGATTCATTCATCACAGGCCGAATAATTAATATTTCATTCGATCTATTACCCCACATCGTTTAACTGATAGAGAAAACGATTCATTGAGCGCCATATTTATGCATACCTTCAGCCAACCTTGTAAGACCCGGAATATAACTATCTCCATCAGCAACCGGACATGTAACCGTTGGTCGTCCGGTTAATGCATCAGGGGTAGCAGCTAATAATAAGACCGGTACCTCCTCCGGCTAACTCGATTTAATACTACCATAGTTCCCATGGTAATGGGCCGGAAAAGATAATGAAAATCCTGAATTTATTGCTGCTCCTATTATTTATTTTCTCTGATCGGATATGGCGCTAATTGATACTGCGATAATTATCAATAGGCCAATTGCTACATCACGTAAATAGGGGTTTATGTTCATAATAACCAGCGCATTGCTTATAAGGCCGATTAGAACAACACCAAGGAAAATATTTAATGCATTTCCCTTCCCACCGATAATTGGAACACCACCAACAACAGCAGCAGCAAGTGCATCCAGTGAAAAAGCATCTCCTGTAGTAGCCAAAGCTGAGCCGACTCTGGAAATTAGTATTAAGGCAGCCAGTGCATCAAAAACGCCTACCATAATAAAGCTGGTTAACGTTACTTTGTTTACATTTATTCCGGAAACAAAAGCGGCTTTCTTATTTCCTCCAAGGGCGTAGAGAAATCTTCCGAATTTAAAATACTTTAAAAGTATATGAGACATGATAACTACTCCAAGGAGAAAAAGAATTGCAATTGGAATAATGCTGAATATTCTTCCCCGGCCAAGAGTTGCAAAGCGGTTAAAAAGCATGTACGAGGAACCTCCGCTTATCAGTAATGCCAGTCCTTTAAATACAGTTGCGGATCCAAGTGTAATGATAAATGATGACGCTTTGGATTTGATAACAACTAAACCATTAAAAATCCCTAATAGTATACCAACAGCAAATGATACCACAATGGCCATCGGTATTGCCCATCCTGAAAGCCATGCATTTGGCGCATTAGCGGGTATTCCGCCAATTTTTTGAATTATCATTGCAAGGATGATGCCTATTAACGAAACTTGTTGGCCGACAGAGATATCTATATCGCCTGAAATAAGCAGCATCCCGACACCGCTTGCGATAATTCCTAAAACTGATATTTGCTGAAATATATTGATAATATTTGTTATACGTAAAAACCTTGGATTTACGACTGTAGCTATTATACATAGTCCTGCGATTATTATTATCAATACAAAAGATTGATTTAATTGTCTTACCTTTTTATCCTTTGTCAGGATTCTATTTGTCACCTTTAGTTATCCTCCATAGTTACTCCAAGTGAATTTTTTAAAATATTTTCTTCATTAATTTGGGCACCTTCTAATATAGTAATAAGCTTCCCAAAACGCATAATGCCCACCCTGTCGCATACTGAGCTAAGTTCTAAATAATCCGAAGATATAATAATAATAATTTTCCCTTGCTGCACAAGATTGTCTATTAAATGATATATCTCACTTTTACTGCCCACATCGACCCCTACGGTCGGCTCATCAAAGAGTATTATTTCCGAATTTGCATACAGCCACTTGGCAAGCACAACTTTCTGCTGATTGCCACCACTTAAATTGATAACCAATTGAGAAATTGAAGGAGTTTTTATTTGAAGCTGGGATGCTATCTCTTCTGTTGTTGTACGTTCTTTTTTAAGTTCTAAATAGGGAATATGCCTATCTCTCGCAAACCTTGCCATGCTAATATTCTCGAAAATTGGACGTATCACTACAAGCCCATCATCCTTTCTATTCTCTGTAAGATAACCGATTCCTTTTTTGATTGAATCATACGGGCTCGAAGGCGTAATGTCTTTACCGCAAAAAACCAGTTTTCCCGAATCTTTTTTATCCAAACCTATTATTATTCTGGCCAGCTCAGTCCTTCCCGAACCTACCAGGCCACCAATTCCGAATATTTCCCCTTTTCGAACAGAAAAAGATACATGATCAACAACTTTGTACCTGCTGTAATCGATAATTTCCAATTTCTCATCCGATTTTATTCTTGCCGTATTCAATACTCTGGTGTACAAAGAATGAGATGATCTCCCTATCATTTCATGTACAATAGTCTCCATCTCTACATTTTTAACATCGTGTGCAGCTATCTTTTTCCCATCTTTTAAGACAGTTACTCTGTCACAAACTTCGAATATTTCACCCAAATCGTGGGATATATATATTATACTTAATCCCTTTTCCGCATTTCGTCTTATTATATCGAAAAGAATTTTTTCTCCTTCTATGTCTAGAGAGGCAGTTGGCTCATCAAGTATAAGTATTTTGGCTTTTCTGGAAAAGGCTTTTGCAATACTGATAAGCTTTTTTTCCACAAAGGTCAAACTGCTTATCTTTATATTTGATCGGGTCTCTATACCCAGTCTGTCAAGTAAATCATCTGCATGTCTTATACACAGAGAAATATTCACAAAACCCAGTTTGGTTTGCGGAAGATTATATAGATAGATATTCTCCGCAACTGACAATTCTTCTATTAGCTGATTGTCCTGATGTACTGTTTGTATGCTTCTTTCTATAGATTGAGATGGATCAAGACGTACATAATCCTGACCATCAATTATAATAGAACCTGAATCAGGTTGTATTGAACCTGCTAAAATTTCGATAAACGTGGATTTACCCGCTCCATTTTGGCCGACAATTGCATGGACTTCCCCTCTTTTAAGCAAAAAGTTAACCGAATCCAATGCCTGCACCCCGGGATAGCTTTTGCTTAAGTTTATGGCTTCAAGAATATTTCCTGATTCCAATTTAACCATCTCCTTATTCTCTTGACATTTATTATTAGAAAAGATGACAACCATCTATAACAGAAAAATCTCAGGATCCCCCTTCACAGAGGGATCCTTTTTTTTTGCTAAAATTCTATCGTTACGATTGCAGTTTTCTATTTAGTCCTGAGCTCGGGTTTATACTTACCTGTCTTTACAAATTCATGAACAACAGGCAGCCAGCTATTATCCATCTTCCATGGAATTAACTTTTTCTGCCAGTTTTTCTTATTAACCCAGATAATGGGAGAATAAGTTTTTGTCTGAAAAGTTCTTCCTTTTAGTTTCGAAATAAGATTATAAGCGACTATCATGCCATGCAAGCCCGGTGACTGACTTAGTACATAATCAATTTCACCTTTCTTGAGATTTTCCACATCCATGGGACCTCCGTTAACAGATACAATTATAACCTTATTTAAATCTACATTTTCTTCCTTAAGCCCCTGAATTATTCCTTCGGTGATCTCCTGAGACGAACCGATAGCTGTATTAAATTTAATGCCACCCTCGACAAGGGCTTTAATAATACCGAGTGATTTTTCTGTTGCATAATCCCCAAACTGGATATCAGTTGCAAGCTTCATGTTATCCAATTTTGCAATTTCGGTTTTTAATCCGTTCATACCCTCAATAACCGGTGGAGTACCGGCGAAGCCCTGTATATTAATCACAGATAATTCTCCCGATTCATCTTTTCTTAAATCATCTGCTACTGTTCTGTATATTTTACTCCAGTCGAAATCGATAACAGCAAAGGGTTGTCCTTTTCCTTTAGCCACTCCACTTTCAGTAACCTGAATAGGTATTTTTGCTTCGTTGGCAAGTTGACTCGAATACTCTGCACTTTCTGCGGTTGCTGCAGTATCATTTATTCCATCGACTCCCATAGTGATTAGATCCTGAATAGCTTTTGTTTCCTGATCCGCCTTGTAATTGTGGTGGAGTCGTACAGTCTTTACACCTTCATCTTTTGCAACAAGCTCGAATCCCTGAACAAATGATGAAAACCATCCGATTTCGTAGGGGATTACATAGCCTACTGTTAACTGTTTGTTGGCTTTTTTTTCTCCCTGCCCTGTTGCAAAAACAGGTACTGCCATAAGAGAAAAAACCGCAACGGTCAATAGTACCGTTGTTAGTCGTTTCATATTGATACCTCCTATAAAACATCAACCGAGAATTAGACTCAGTCTTTATATTTTATTCCGACTAAGCCGGAATATTCTCCAACTCCGTAGCCTCTTTCCTCATCTCATTTATTATTCGTTGTATCTTAGGATCAGTCATTCTAAACGGATCAAATAATGTATAATTCTTTAGCATATACAAAGATATAGGCTTGGTGTGTCACGCGTTTGGTATTTATACCGGAAGTATATACGACTTTTTTATTTCCTCCTAAGGCATAGAGAAACCTTCCATAGAACCCCGAATGTTTTGTGAACGTAATTACTCACGTACCTTATCTTTATTTTAGACCGGTATTTAAGTAGTGTCAATCATTTTATTGTTATTTGTATAAATTATGTTATTATTTACTATCGTTTCGAAAATTATATAGTATAATAAACTGCAAAATTAAGGGAGGAAAGGTATGTCTGAATTTAAAAACTTGTTTAATCCGATTAAGATCGGTTCAATGGAAGTTCCTAACAGAATCTGCCATGTGCCTACCGATGTGAGTTCATC
>QILZ01000173.1 GCA_003233545.1 Spirochaetales bacterium | reverse complement strand
TCAGATAATATTTAAAATGCTCTTCCCTGGTATCGATTATACATTAATTTTTAAGCTGCTCTTTGTTACAATTCTTGTTTTTGCATTATTTAGAATGCTTAAGTCTGTTTTGTCTGTAAAAGTAGTAACCGAAATTGAAGAACAAAAAAGTATAAAGGATTTAAAATGGCCTTTCAGGGCATTAATAACGGTTCCAGGGGGATTCCTTGCAGGCATTTTAGGGATCGGTGGCGGAGTTTATTACGGTCCTGTTTTAAAAACCGTTGTTAAATTACCCATCAAGGAAGCTATCCCTTTCTCTTCGGGGCTTATTGCGGTAAGTGTACCGGTAGGGGCGGTATTGGCTGAAATTATTTATATTGCAACCGGGAATATAAGTTACTTTATCGAATCACTCTTAATTGCAGCATTTGTTACTCTCGGAACATTGTTCGGAGTAGTATTGGGAACCATATATTTTAAAAGAATATCTTCACTTTTCTTAAATATTATTTATATTTTATTACTTGTGTATAATACTGTAAAATTGTTAGCAGGTATATTATCATAAGAAAATATGGATAGAAAAGAATTCTGGATCGAAACATACGGCTGCCAGATGAACGAAGCGGAATCCGAAGCTCTTAAAATAACTCTTAAAGCAAGAGGCTGGAGCGAAGCTTTAACGCCCGATACTGCGGATGCGGTAATCCTGAATACATGCTCCGTGCGTCAGACTGCAGAAAACAGACTCTGGGGAAGGCTCGGTTTTTATAAACATGCAAAAGAAGAGCATCGATTCAAATTAACTGTCATGGGTTGTATGTCGGAACGGCTTAAGGATGCAATGTTTTCCAGAGTTCCGGAGATCGACCTGCTAACAGGGAATTTTCAGAAAAACAGGATTGCAGATTATCTTGAAAAAACATTTTCCGATGATTTTAAAATAAAACTCACCGAACCGGGAGAGTACGAATTTTTTACCAGGCATTCTAATAAAGATTTTAAGGCCTTTGTACCTATAATGCACGGCTGCAATAATTTCTGTACATACTGCATAGTGCCCTATGTGAGGGGAAGGGAAATATCACGTAACTTTAAAGATATTTACGATGAAATAGACAGGATAGACTCCGGAAATGTTAAAGAAATCACATTACTTGGCCAGAATGTCAACTCGTACAAAATACAGGCAGGCGGCCGTAATATGGATTTCCCGGCATTACTGGAATCAGTGGCAAAAAGGGTTACAAATATAGAGTGGATTCGTTTTTTAACTTCGCATCCCAAAGATCTTTCGGATCGTGTTATCAGGATAATCAGGGACAGCCCTGTCCTCTGCAATCATATTCACCTGCCTGTTCAACATGGTTCAAATAAGATATTAAAATTAATGGAAAGAAACTATACAAGGGAATCGTACCTTGCACTGGCAGAAAAAATAAGAAAAAACCTTGATAATGTCTCACTTACAACCGACATTCTAATCGGTTTTCCGGAGGAAACAGAAGAGGATGTAAAATATACGATGGACCTTATAAAAGAAGCGGAGTTTGAAGATGCCTTCACGTATTATTACAATCCGAGAGAAGGAACAAAGGCATACGGATGGGGAGATCCTGTGCCGCACGATTCGAAAATCGAGAGGTTAAATAGAATTATAGAATTGCAGCGTTCCGTAACAAGGAAGAAACGGATCAATAAGATCGGCCGGACAATGAAAGTTCTTGCGGAAAAGAGGTCGAAGAAAAATAAACTCGAACTTCTCGGGAGAACCGAGTTTGATGATATGGTTGTATTTCCCGGTTCGTCAGATTCTATCGGTAAATTTATAAATATCAAAATAGAAGACATATCAGGTGATACACTACGAGGAAAGGAGGAATGATATGACATTCAAATTAGCGGGGTTCTTACTGCTGCTGATTATCTTTGCGCTTTTTAGTGCTTTTAATCTCTCCAACAGCAGTGATATTTCGGTTGTCTTTTACACATTCAAAGACGTTCCCGTGTTTTTAAGCTTTCTTATTGCCTTTATTTTAGGAGCTGTATTCGTATTACCCTTTGCCATGCCCGGAAAGAAAAAGGATAAAGATAAGAAAAGCGGTAAGAAATTAAAAAAGAATAAATCAGGGAAGCAGGAAGAACAGCTGCCTGAATACAGCGGGGAAAGCAAACAGCCTGCTGACAATTCCGATACTAAAATTAATAAACAAAAGTAATGAAAAAATACGAAACCGGTATGGTTTTGCTGGTTTTTTTTATAGCCTTTATATCCGGGAGCTTTGCCGAAAGCAGAGATATCGAAAAAGCTTCCGAAGCCGAAAAAAAAGGTAATATTACGGAAGCATTGAATATCTACGAAGAATGGCTTGCAGGTAATCGAAAAAGTGATAACTATTACAGGATTTTACTTCACATGTGCAATATTGAATCCGACCCGGAGAAATCCTTAAAAATAATGAAAAAATATGAAAAAACGGTAAGTAAAGAAAATACGGGTGATTATTACAACAGAATGGCAATACTGGAGGAAATGACCGGTGAGATAGAGAATGCGGAAAAATCTTATAAAAAAGCATGGGAAATGGAAAGCGGGAACGACAGGTATAATCATTTGCTTTCCTCCGCTGTAATGCTTTTTTACATGGGAAATTTGAGAGATGCAGAAAAGGAAGCCTTGACTGTTTCTGAAAAATCTAATGATAATTATACGGCTGCAAAGTCCCGTTTTCTTATAAGCAGCATTTATGCGGCAAACGGAAACATGGACAAGGCTGCAGGAGAACTTGAATATTTACGAAAAAAATATCCGGATAGTAATTTAATTCCTTCCGTTTTATCAAAATTAATTTTTCTCTACAGAGAACAGAATAAAAATGAAAAAAGTAAATCTTTATTGCAGGAATTAAAAAATAAATATCCCGGTTCGATTCAGTATAAGATTCTTGCATCCGCAAATAGTGGAAGGATAAGACACTTTCCGAATCCGGCATTTTTATTAAACGGTAACAATCAGAAGAGTTCTGAAATGTTCAATATTCAGACAGGCTCTTTCAGTATAAAAGAGAATGCTTATTACCTTGTAAGAGATCTTAAAAAAATCGGTTTTAATGCTCATATGACGGAGGTAAATCTTAAAGGCAAAAAATACTATCGTGTAATTGTCGGACCTGTCAGGAATTTTACAAGCGCCCGGAAGATGATTAACAGACTGACCGAAAAAGGTTTCAGCGGATTCATAGTAAAATAGCATGTTTTCTATCTGTTTAAATTGTATGGTTTTTTCGGAAATATCCCGGATTCCCCCTATATATATATCCACCGATGTAAGTGCAAGGGTTCTGGTGAGCTGATCTTTTTCTTTCTTTTCCCTGTATCGAACAAGATACGTCTGCCTGCCGGTAATCATGCCATTATCGTTTAGTGTTATCATCTCAAGTATAATTTCTGATGACGTCCCGTCATTCAATTTGTAAATTGTATATCCGCCCGAATATTTTTTACCCGCCTTAACCCATGTATAATGAGGGGCTTTAAATATTACCTCCTGTTTCTCGGTTATGTTACGAAATACTCCTGTAAGATGAAACGGAGATACTGTAATCCCGGAATCTTCATTTTCTGATATTAGTTTATTCTGTAAGTCAGCCGAAAGCCGAATATAACGCTTGCTTGTAAAATCCCATCTGTCCGTGCCCTGAATACTTACATCTATCTCATTAATGGACCTTACTCTTATAGAAATTGCCTTCCTTATAGCGGGAATAGATTCATTCTCGGCTAATATTCTTAAGCGGTTATAAATATTGGTGTAAGAATTCAGCCATATATAAACTTCGTCCACACTCTGTGAATATATGTTTATTCTCTTTTTTTTAGGAGAAAAAGAAATAATTTCCGCATGTTTTCCGCTCTTTGTATAATACCACGGCCCGCTTAAGAAATCTTCGAATGTTTTTACATTACCGCTGGTAAAAAGGTCTTTAAGCCGTTTTTCCTCTATTTTTTTCCCGGGAATATTCTGTACGGAAGACAAAATGTAATGATTTTTCGGATACTTCCAATAATATGTCATTTTTACAAGATCCATGACATTGTTCGATTCAGGGTCGTGGTTGTAGGCAACAATAGGAAAACTCACTCCGTTTTTTTGACCTAATTGATAGCTTTCGGACCTTTCGACTTCTTTGATTTCAATAATCCCGTTCGAGATAATACTGCAGATATTCTCGAAATATAATCCAAGGCCGTTCGGTGATGGTGATTTTCTGAATATATCGATGGTCAGCTCTCCGTTTCCATTGGTTCCCTGAAGCACTATTTCCAGATTATGGTCTCCGACAAGGTCTTTTAACGATAGGGTAAAATCATGGGCATTAACGGCATTTGTTTTCGATTCCCATGATTTAAAATATATATTTCTGATCGGGTCGAAATCTATCACAACAATTCGCAACGGTGTATTCGAATTTTCGCTGTTCTTCAGGACGACTATCTGTTCATCGGTTACATCGAGGTCGAGATTTACATTGAGTACCTCGAGCACCCTGTCTTTTGAATCCATGGGAATGCGTGGTTTTTTATTATATTGATCAGGTATATTTTTATCGGAAATACTACTATCATTATCGGTTTCTTTGCCGGTTATATGTGGTATAATAAGTTCGGATTTCTTAATATCCATACGCTTGCTTTCGGGTTTGTAGTTACATGCAGCTAAAATTACCGCTGTTGAAATCATTAAAAAAATTAATCTTATTCTATGCATAGTGGTTAATTATATAAAATACGGTTTTAATTTATTTAGTACGGCTTTTTTTGTATCCTCTATACTCATTCTGCATTTAAAACCGGCGGCAGTTTTATGTCCTCCTCCTCCGAAACTTTGAGCGATTTCGGCAACATTTACAACACCTTTGGAACGTAAAGAACATCGTAATAAACCATCCATATTTTCTTTAAAGAATATCGAAACCCGTATTTGCTCGCTTCTTAAAGGAAAATTAATTATCTGATCAGCTTCTTCGTACAGAGCACCGGACTCGATGATAATATCTTTCATCATGGTCTGTATTGCCACTCTGTTTTTATACTTAAGCTCGAGTGTAGAAAGAACTTTTGACTGCAGTAAAAGCGACGATATTGAGTTGCTTTCATATACTTTACTGTGGATACGATTGGGGTTTACACCGATAGAGACCAGGTCGCGTGCAATCTCAAAGGTGATTGCGGTTGTCTTCGGATATATAAAGGAACCGGTATCATAAACTATTGCCATGAAAAGTGCCTGTGCAATTTGAATATCGATCTCTATATTCATGCTTTTAAAGAGAAGATAGAGGATTTCTGCTGTGGATGAAGCACTTTTTTGAATTATATTCTGCACAAGCAGGTCTTCTTCGCTTTCATGATGATCGATTATAAAATAATCTTTTACTCTTGGTAAAATCATTTCGGAAATCTGACCGATGTTGTTTTTATCGTTTGTATCCAGAATTAAAAGTACATAATCTTCTATATCCTCAGGAATTTGATTTTCATTTTCCAGAACAATAATTTCATTTTCGGTGTCGATAAATTTAAACTTTCTCGGTGTAGGGTCGGCATTAAATATTTTCGCTTCTTTTCCCAATTTCTGCAGAGCCTTCAGCATTGCGTATTCACTTCCGATTGCATCTCCGTCAGGTGTTTCGTGTGCGGAGAGGATATATTTCTGATGTCTGGAAATAAAATCGATTATAGAATTAAAAATCATCATTATTCTCCCCTGAAAAAATACTGCTTCCCTTTGTAAGTTTATTATGCCTTCTTAATTTTTCAAAGGGCACATCGGGTCCTATATAACATCCCGCTTCTACCTGATAACCATCCGGAATTTCGGGATTAAAACCTAAAACAGTTATACCGGAATTTATCTGCTCCGGATATCTACGATTTATTACGGAACTTCGTTCATTTCCTATTGTAACACCCTCTCCAATCGTAGTTTCGGGCAAAAGATGGTCGTTTATAGAGGGAAAAATAATTGTATTGCTGATAAGGGAATTATCTCCTATATTATTACCGCTCATAAGTACCGAATTAATAACCCTGCTGTTTTTCCCTATTCTGACTCCCGGGAAAATTATCGAATTCTCCGCTGATCCTTTAATTTCGACACGGGAAGACAGAACGGAATTACGGACGAAACCGTCTCCGGACACAAACGATTCGGCGTTTATATTAATAATACTGTTTAATTTATTTTGAATCTCTAATGAAAATACAGACCCGATATTTTCGATAAGCCACATATTGCTTCTGTAAATCTGCATCAGGTTGTTCCTGAAAAATAACGTCCCTTCCAGATTCTCCATAACGGTAAAGTCGGTTAATAATATCCTGTCGAACAGATAGTCGATAATACCGTCTGTTCCTGCAAGTTTTCTTCTGTTTTTCATTATTAGTTTAACGAGTTCTTTTCGTTCTGCAATGTAGAGATCGACAGGAATGCTGCCGATGGATAATTTTATAATATTATTATTGGCCTTTTCAGCAATGTCGAATAATTTGTTGAAATCAATTATACAGACATTCGATGATGTTCCAAGGAAAACATAATCCGAATGGTTCCTCTTAAGGCTGTCCAGAAAAACTTCGATACCATTGTCGAGTCTTAGTAATTCGGGAAAGCCGGAATTTAATCTCTCGGAAACAGCAAGCAGGGACCTGTCATTTATCCCCTCTAAAACAATGAACAGGTTGGAACTGTCATCACGTACACTCTTCCAATTCAAAATTGTAAAATCAAGAAAAAAATAATCACCCCAGAAAGGAAAGGAAAGCAGGGATATTCCCTTTTTAAATCCGGGTATTTTTTTCGGAGGACCATTATCGAATAGATAAAACGATATATTTTCCAATACTGTTATACAACCTCTAACCGAAAATGAATGTCCCTTCCGTTTTCAGAACGGACTTTAAAAGCACGGCCCAGAGCATTATCCGGTATTTCCTTTAAATCCGGAAAACTAAGGTTATTCAAAACGGATATTACAAGACGGGAACTTCGCGCAGTAAACCGGGCAATGCTTTTAGGTGTTTTTCTCTCTGTTAAAGAAATCATTCCACCGCTCTCATTCAAAAACAAATCCGAACCTTCCGTTACTCCGAATGTATCTTTCCCCTTCTTTAAAGGGGTTTCTTCAATAACCACTCTGAATTTTACACTTTTTTTACCTGATACTCCGGCAAGTTTTAAAATAATAAGAATAATAACAGCAAGAATAATAACAGCTATTATGATAATAATCCAGAGATAAGATTCCATAAATGTTTCGAAATGCATTGTAGTGTTAAAAGCAGAAGGTAAAAATCTTATATTTCCTTTAAAGTTAAATACAAGTGTTGTTTTGTAATTGCCGGGAGCCGCTTTTTTAATAACTCTGACCGGAATTAACAGCTCTGTTTCTTTTTTCGAATTAATTATTTTTGTAATATTTCCGCTGAGTATGTTGGCTTCGGGTAAAAATTCCGACCGTATATGAATACCGGTTATTGTAAGGCTCTGCCCGGTTTTATAACCCGAACTCTTTAACTTAAGCCGAAATTTGCCTTTTCCGGAATCATTTATTCTTATTATTTCAGGCTTTTCGATAATCTTAATGGACGACAGCAGATTTTTTATTCCGGATTTAATCTCCTCTCCGGTCGGTTTTTCCGAAATCTGTGTATAGCCGCCGGAAATTTGCCGTGCAAGTTCTTTTGCGGCGGTTTCCGTTCCGATGCCGAGAACTTCTATTTTCCAGCCCTTCATCTGTATAATCTTTGTGTTTTTCAGAAATTCATGATTGAACTTTCCGTTCGGAGAGTAATATTTGCTGGAAGGCGGAGCTTCCTGTTTTCCGTCCGTTATCAGAAGAACATATTTTCTTCTTTTATCATTCGAATATTTTTTTAACTGTTTCCTTACCTCATCGAGTGCATTTCCGATATCCGTAAAATGCCCGTCGGCTTTGATTTTTGACACGATACGTTTAATCAGGATTTTATCATTACCGTTTTTGATCTTTTGAGATACCAGAATGTCTGTTTTTCCGTAAAAACCGATTATCAAAAGATAATCTCCGGGTATAATCATCTCATCTACAATATACTTGTTTACATAATCCTTGACAGCATCGATTTTTCCGACCATAGACAGTGATTTGTCGAGAGCAATTATAATGTCTATATTCTCCGTTCTTTTATCGGAGTAAACGGTACTGGTAGTTAAAATGAGTAAAATCAGAATGATAAGGATTGAAACACTTTTTATTCTTAACATTTTTCCTCTCCTTAATATTTTTATACTTGTAGAATGCAACAAATTACGTTAAAATAAAAGTGGTAGAAAAAAATTATGCTTTACATTTTATTACTGTTGTGAATAATGTGTAGTAAGTAGATAATACTATTAGGAGGAGATTTATTATGGCAAGTATAGACCTACCTAAAAGTCCGAATGTTTTCCATCCCGAGAAGCCGAGTGCAGTAGGTTCCAGGAACTCTCTGGCCCAGGAATTTCGTGATCAACAGGCAGAAGTGGACCTTCTCTTGAGTGAAGAAGTAGATAAGGTTATGAATCATATCACAACCAGGCTTCCCAAGGATGTACTTGAAAAAGTAGATATTATGGGCGGTTTAAAGGAAAAGCTTTACAGCTACTTTAACCAGAATTACCAGAACATGTTCAACAGGTATATCGTAACAACCGAAGATGAAATGGTTAAAAAGGTGAGGAATTTCATTGACAAAGAAGAAATGAAAGCTCTCGCCAGATACACCCCGAAAGAAATTGCAGCTTTACTCGATCAGGTCGGAGGAGTCGATAAGTTTAATACGGGTGAAATCGAAAAATCCATAGTAAATATGTACGGGCATCTGCAGGGGCATATACAACGTGGTATTAATGATCTTGAAAACCTTACGAACTCTTTACTCAGACAGAAGACGGATGTCGGTGCGTTTATAAGAGGCGAGAATGCTTATTCTATTGTAAAGTGTGCGTTTAAAGACAATATCAGTAAGCCTAAAACAGTAACCGATGTTAAACTTTCCGTTAACATCCTTGATTCCGAGTTGATAAGTCCGATTTTCCATTATCAGGTTACAGTGGAATTCCTCATTAAAGATCTCATTTCAAAAAATATTATTGATCTTATCGATAAAGAGATAGAGCAGCTTAAAGATCAGCTTATCGATGAAGGCAAAGAAGAGATGGCGGATAGTGAGATTATATTCGAGAAAATGAAAAGAGTGGAAAAATACACCTCGGACGAGCAGGATGACCCGAAATCGAAGAGATACTCATTCTTTGCAAAGAGCTTAATGGACAAGATCGAGGGTTTAAGAGCGGAAATAGATCCCGAAGATTTCGATCCTATTAATGTTCGGGAGAATTTAAAGAAGATCATGGACCTGGAAAATATACGTAACCGCGGTTTTAATACTGCAATAAATTCGATTACTTCTATTCTCGATACATCCAAGATGGGGTATCAGTATGTTGAAAATCTAAAGAATGCACGTGAAATGGTCCTGCGCGAGTATGAAGATACCGACTCGAAGCAGCTTCCGGATGAACGGTACGAGATAAGAATGAAGTATTACGATCAGGCTCAGCTTCTCGAAGAGAGAAAAGCATACGATGTTCAGGCAACATCTTTCGAGGTCGAAGTTCAGCATCTCTGGGATGTTCTCGGGATGGTTTATGAGGATTCTAAATTCTTAAGAGGTGTTGTTGATTTTAATGATCTTGCAAGAAGATACAGGAACAAGATTAAGAACAAGATAAAAGCGAGAACAGGTGATCCCATATATGAAGATATAGAAAAAAGCTGGGATGAAATATCTTTTACAAAGCCTGCAGATACCGAAGTCGAAAGAATGAACCGCACATATGTCTTCGAAAAGGATAAAATAAAAAGACGGTTGATTTTAATGCGTGAAAAACTGCAGAAGATGTATGCATACAAGTATCCTATCCAGCGAAGGGTAATGGAGGAGAGATTAACCTTCCTCGAATATGAGTTTAATAGATTCGATTATATGATTAATCCTTATCATATTCAGCCGGGACTTCTTCTTGATGTCGATATAACATCTATCAAAAGGAAAAAAGCGACTCTCGATGGTATGGCGAATGTGCTTAATGAATTCCTTCACGGAGTGTCGAAGGGTTTTCAGGATGCGGCATTTGCAGCTTTTTCACGAAGACGTTCTACAGTAAGGGAAGATATTGCGCAGTCATTTTCGACCGGTACCGAGGAAGAGGGGAATGATTATCTTGATATGCTTAACGAACCTTCCGGATCCGGTACGGAAAGCACAAAAACAGGTGTTGTAGATGTTACGCCGAAACGGGGGAGAAAACGTTCCGGGAAAAAACAGGAGGACGGTGATCTTAAAGAGATCTAACAGTTTAAAATAGTTAGTGGTGACCTTGTAGAAGGTCACCATTTTCTTTTATAAACGTAAAAAAAGTACTGGAAAGGAATAAAATGGAAGAGTTAATATACGATTACTCAAACTTAAGTACGCGTGGCGGGTTTAATAAATCGTTACGCCATTTTAAAGAAGTCATGAATATCATTAGCAGCCTGGAAGACAATGAGAATCTCGCTGATATTCTTTTGCCGTTACTCGAGGATAAAAAACTTTCACCTGAACAGTTAAGTCCTATCGTTCATTCTTTACTCGCAGACAAATACA
>QILZ01000360.1 GCA_003233545.1 Spirochaetales bacterium | reverse complement strand
TGTCCATGATTCTCTCATCAACTTCCTGGCCCTTTCGAAAGAGACCACTCTGCTTAAACATCTGATCGACCAGTGTTGTCTTCCCATGATCAACATGTGCAATAATAGCGATATTGCGAATAGACGAGTTGTATATCTTTTCCATGATTAACCTAATTATACAGGTTAAATGGAATTTATACAAGGATAATTCTATTATTTATTATGATTTGTCATGGAATAGCTTCGCAATTCCGGCAAGCCGCCAAATACTTTAATTTCTACCACCCATAAGTTAACAGCCCTACTCCTCCTACACGCGACATCTATCCTGACACAGGGGGCCATGGAGGCAAAAGAGCCATGCACTGTCCATGGCAATAAAAAAATCATTATCGGCTGATTAGTATGATGAATTCGATTTGTTGATGAAAATAATCTTTCATATTCAGTCTTTTATTCTCTAATATGAGAATTGCTGTTAAAATATTTATTGTCTTGACAAAGGGGTTATCTTTAAATATAGTAGAACAATAGAAAAAATAGGTGATAGTTTAACGTAGAGATATTAAATTTCATCGTTATGCTATAAATGCAGCAGGTAGTCAGTTAAATTTTACAACAATCTATAAAATAAAATATTAGGGATGATTTAAAATGAATCATATAAGATTATATTTTATTGTAAATAGTGTTAATGTAATAGTTGCAGTCTTTTCTTTTATTGCTTCAACGTGTAAATTCTCAACCACACCTCGTTATAGATATAATTCCGGATACCTAAAGATTAATAAGTATTTGAGCTTTCAAAGAATATTAAAAAATGGATAAAAAAAAGTTACTCCGGCACTTGTTTTTAAGTATTTCACTTCGATGTTTAAAGAAACTAAAAATAATTATTATGGTTTCGGGCATTTATTCTCCCTAAAAACCTAAAATCAGGAAGGTCAGACTGGATAATGGTTGTTAGCATAGCCGATAATTTTTCAGATTTTGCAAAATACCTTAATGAAAGAACGGGAGAAAATATAAACCTTTGTTTTCAATGTAAAAAGTGCTCGAGCGGATGTCCTGTTTCAACCTTCATGGATTATATGCCTAACCAGATAATACATTATGCCCGCCTTGGTTTAAAAGAGATTGTATTAAAAAGTAAAACAATCTGGCTGTGCGCCGCATGTGAAACCTGTACAACACGCTGTCCTCAGGGAATAGATTTGGTCAAGGTAATGGATTCATTAAAGAATATTGCCGATCGATCCGGGATAAAGCCGGGGGATTCCCAGGTATCTGCATTTTATCATAAAGGAATCTCAAATATTCGGCATTTCGGACGAATGTATGAAGCAGGTCTTATCGGGATGTTAAAGATTTCAACCGGACAGTTAACCGGGGATTTGGGACTGGGTTTAAAAATGTTCAAGAAAGGCAAGTTAAAACTCTTGCCGACTTTTAAAGGGTCCAGATCTATGAAAAATATATTTTCCCGGGTAAAAAAGGCGGAAAAGAGATGAAGTACGCTTATTTCCCCGGCTGTTCACTCCGCTCGACGGCAAGAGAGTATGATGCCTCTTTTCGCGCTGTTTGTGATAAGCTTGGAATAGAGCTCTATGAGCCTAAAAAATGGATTTGCTGCGGATCATCATTCGGACATGCTTTTTCTAAACTTCTTATGATCAGTTTACCACTGCAAAATCTGAAATTGGTAGAGATGATGGATTTGGAAGAGGTTGTTGTTCCGTGCGCTTCCTGTTTTTCGAGATTCAAGAGTGCCCAGTCGGAGGTTAAAAGCAGCCCCGATCTGCTTGAAAAAGTTAAAAAAATAATTGGTAAAGAATTAACAGTGGATATAAATGTTTGTCATCCTCTGGAAATCTTTTCGAGGACAGGTATACTTAATGAAACTCCGAAATTTATAAAGCGGGATATATCCGGACTTAAGGTGGCCTGTTATTATGGCTGCCTCCTGACCCGTCCTCCGAAAGTAATGCAGTTCGACGAATGTGAATATCCTCAGAGTATGGATAAGATTTTACAGGCATTCGGAATAGAAACCATCGATTGGGCGTATAAAACCGAATGCTGCGGGGCAGCTTTTTCCTTAACAAGAAGCGATATTGTACGTAAACTGAGTTTTGAAATATTAAAAGAAGCAAAGCAATTGGGGGCAGATGCTATTGCCGCAGCATGTCCTCTATGCCATGCAAATCTTGATATGCGGCAGGAAGAAATAGAAAAGGAATATGGGATAGAATTCAAAATGCCTATCCTGTATTTTACCCAATTAATGGGTCTCGGATTTGGTATTCCTGCGCATAAGTTATTATTACAGAAACATATGGTCTCTACTGACAGGATCTTAAACAATGTCTGAAAAAGTCGGGGCGGTATTAGTTGTCGGGGGTGGCATAGGTGGCATGCAGGCATCCCTCGATCTTGCCAATACCGGTATAAAGGTTTATCTTGCGGATCGAAAATCCTGCATAGGCGGAATGATGAGCCAGCTCGATAAAACCTTTCCGACCGATGACTGTGCAATGTGCAGTATGGCTCCCAGGTTAGTTGAAATTGGCCGCCATAAAGATATAGAGCTAATTACTTTAAGTAAAGTTGAGTCGATCAGAGGAAAGCCGGGGAACTTTACAGTTACCTTGAGAAAAAAAGCGAGGTATGTCGATGAGGATAAATGTACAGGCTGTGGTGATTGTGAACAGAAATGTCCTGTAGAGGTTTTATCCGATTATAATCTGGGACTTGCCTCAAATAAAGCGATATACAGAAGATATCCTCAGGCAATTCCATCGAGTTTTGTAATAAACAAATTGGGACATTCTCCCTGCCGTTGGGCCTGCCCCGCCGGGCAGAAAGCGCAGGGTTATATTGCACTTATCAGAGAAAAAAGATACGAAGATGCCTATAAAACGATAATTCGCGACAACCCCTTTCCCTCTGTATGCGGTCGGGTGTGTAA
This sequence comes from Spirochaetales bacterium, assembly GCA_003233545.1. Classification (GTDB taxonomy): domain Bacteria; phylum Spirochaetota; class Spirochaetia; order SZUA-6; family SZUA-6; genus SZUA-6. Next base: position 4,545 of record QILZ01000360.1, on the reverse strand, counting down.
GCATTACTGTGAGGAAGAGTGCACAAGACAGAAGGTCGACGAATCTGTTTCTATAAAGAATTTAAAGAGATTTATCGCTGACTGGGCATATGAGAATAAAATCAGGATTGAGAATGGAGTACCGGAAATTACAGATTCGAATGCAGTAGCTGTAATTGGTTCGGGTCCGGCAGGTTTGACTGCTGCAAGAGATTTAAGGGCCGGGGGATATCGGGTAACAATATTCGAAGCTCTTGCCGGGACAGGAGGGATGCTGCGGTATGGTATTCCGGATTTCAGGCTCCCTCCGGAAAGGTTAAAATGGGATATCCGGAACATTTTAACGGATGGTATCGAAGTTAAAACCAATCATAGAATAGAAAGCATCGACGACCTTTTTAAGGATGGATACAGGGCAATTTTTATTGCTGCCGGAACACAGGCCGGTAAAAAACTTAAGATTCCGGGCTCTGACCTGCCTGATGTTTTGATAGGTTTGGATTTTTTACGTTCTGTTGCACTGAAAGAAAAGGTTGTCATCGGGGAAAGACTCCTTGTGCTCGGAGGTGGTAATGTAGCTATGGATGTTGCCCGCACTGCAGTGAGATTGGGTGCAAAGCGTGTCCGGATTGCCTGCCTCGAGTCAAGGGAAAAAATGACTGCTGATCCTGAGGAGATTAAAAATACGGAAAGTGAAGGGATTACTATTTTTAATGAACATGCTTTCCTGGAAATAACCTCTGTGGATAACCACCTTACAGGTACAGCATGTGTTAATGTAAATTTCCATGGGTTCGATGAGAATGGAATACCGGATATGGATGTAATCGAAGGCACCGGGCATATAATCGAAGCGGACACGGTAATTTTTGCAATCGGTCAATCCCCGGAGCTTTCATTTATTCATGAAGGAATCGAACTGACAAAATCCGGGACAATTAAGGTTGACAAGGATACCCTTGCTACCTCAAAGGCCGGTGTATTTGCAGGCGGGGATGTGGTAAGCGGAACAAAATTTGTGGTCGATGCTATCTCTGCCGGTCAGAAGGCTGCAATTTCCATCGATAGATATTTAAAGGGCGAGGAGATAAAACAGCCTGAAGTTCCTCTTTATAAAGTTGACCTGTCTCAGGAAGAGATTATAAAGCAAATAAAAAGCAGGGAAAAGAGACAGAATACCAATGGACACGAAACAGAAAAGAATTACACAAACGACTTTAGCGAGGTCGAGTCTGTATTTACAGAGGAACAGGCTTTAAAAGAAGCACAGCGTTGTTTAAACTGCGGGATATGCTCCGAGTGTATGGAGTGTGTCGAGGTGTGCGGTCCTAACGCGATTAACCACGATATGCCGCAGGAATCCCTGGTTGATATCGATGTCGGGGCAATTATTCTGGCTTCGGGCAATAATATTTTTGATCCTGACCTTAAAAAGGAATATGGTTATAAACGTTACCCCAATGTAATTACATCACTACAGTTTGAGAGAATTTTAAGTGCATCCGGTCCCTTCAGGGGAAAAGTGGTAAGACCTTCGGATGAAACAGAACCGGAAAAGGTTGCATTTATTCAGTGTATAGGCTCGAGGAATACAGAAACCGGTTACTGTTCTTCCGTATGCTGCATGGCTGCTATAAAAGAAGCAACCATTGCAAAGGAGCACAAGAAAGATCTGGAGTGTACAATTTTTTATACCGATCTTCGTGCATTCGGCAAGGGTTATGAAGACTATTATAATAAAGCAAAGAAGAGTGGAATAAGGTTTGTCAAATGCCGCCCTTCATCGATAAAAGAGGTACCTGCCACACATAATTTAAAGATCAAGTATCTGAACAATGAGAATGAAATAAAGGAAGATACCTTTGATTTAGTGGTCATGTTGGTGGGCCTGCAGCCGGATTCTGATATCAAAGAACTCTCGGAAAAAGCAGGTATCACGCTGGATGAGAGCAGCTACTGCCGGACCAGTCCTTTCGAGCCCGTTAAAACAGATAAAGAAGGAATATATGTAATAGGTACAATTTCAGGGCCTAAGGATATACCTGAAACAGTGATACAGGCAAGTGCAGCAAGTTCTAAAGCGATGGAGCTTCTTATCGATGCCCGTGGAAATTTGATAAAACCCGAGGAATATCCATCCGAGAGGGATGTTGCGGGAGAAAATCCGCGGGTCGGTGTTTTTATATGCCACTGCGGGAAAAATATCGGCGGGGTTGTCAATGTGCCCGAGGTAAGGAATTTTGCCGGAACACTGCCCGATGTTGTTTATGCCGTGGATAATCTCTATACGTGTTCTACAGATACGGCGGAAAAAATACGTGAAGCTATAGAAAAGGAAAAACTCAACCGTGTTGTGGTAGCTTCGTGCTCACCAAGAACCCATGAGGCATTATTTCAGGACACCTTAAGAGAATCCGGTTTAAATCCATACCTTTTTGAAATGGCGAATATTCGGGACCAGTGTTCCTGGCCACATATGTATCAGCCGGAAAAAGCAACTATCAAGGCAAAAGGCCTTGTTGCTATGGCGGTTGCAAAAGCCAGGCTGCTCGAAGAGCTTTATCCCGACAGGATGAAGATAAATCAAAATGCTCTGGTTATCGGAGGCGGGTTAGCAGGAATGACTGCTGCACTGTCGTTATCTAAATATGGAGTAAAAACATACCTCGTAGAGAAAGATAAGGAGCTGGGAGGAAATTCGAGAAAGCTTTATTATAAGCTCGATGGTTTTGATTCTCAAAAAAGATTAAAAGAGCTTATTGGGAATATAAATGGGAAAAACAATATTCATGTATATAAAAATGCAAAAATCGAGGAGGTTAATGGCTCGGTCGGAAAATTTAAAACTTTGATCTCAAACGGCAGCGCCCGGGAAGAAATTGAACACGGAGTGATTATAGTTGCTACCGGAGGGATGGAATATAAACCTGAGGGAGAGTATCTCTATGGTCAGGATAAGAGGGTTTTAACCCAGGTTGAACTTGAAGGAAAGATTGCTCTCGATACACACTTTCCTGTCGATGATATCAGGACGATCGTGATGATTCAATGTGTGGGCGCGAGGAATGAGAAAAATTCTTTCTGTTCCCGTATCTGTTGTATGCAGGCTATAAAAAATGCTTTAAAATTAAAGGAGATAAATCCCGAAATAAATATATTTATTCTTTACAGAGATATCAGAACGTATGGATTTTATGAGCTTTACTATCGTGAAGCACGACAAAAGGGTGTGATTTTTATCCGTTACGATGAGGATTTAAAACCGGTTATTTCCGAAGGTGATCCGCATCTCAGGGTAAGGGTTAAGGATACAAGTTTAAATACAGAGTTAGATATAAACGCAGACTATGCAGTGCTTTCTGCAGGACCGGTTCCTTCTGAGGATAACGAGGATATAAGCAAATTGGTTAAAATCCCTCTGTCGAAGGATGGGTTCTTTCTTGAAAAGCATATAAAACTAAATCCGCTGGAATGTGCTGCTGCAGGAGTTTATCTGTGCGGTCTCGCTCACTATCCGAAAAGCTTTGAGGAGACTATAACCAGCGCAGAAGCAGCTGCAATGGCTGCATGGAGGGTTATTGGGAGAGATGAAAAAGAGATAGAAGCGAAGATATCTCACGTTCTGGATGATAACTGTGATGGCTGTGCTTACTGTGTCAGCCCATGTCCGAATAATGCAATTACACTTTTAGAGTATATGTATCAGGGTACGGTAAAAAAGACTGTCGAGGTTGATAAATCCCTCTGTGCGGGATGTGGAATATGTATGGCTACCTGTCCCAAAAAGGGAATTTATGTGAAAAATTTCAAACCTGAACAGATTATGGCTCAGGTAGAAACGGCGATCGGATATTAAACTATGGAAAATAATGAATTCGAACCATTGATTATTGCATTTTGCTGCAACTGGTGCTCCTATGCCGGAGCGGATCTTGCAGGTATATCGAGGATACAGTATCCGACGAATATCAGGATTATAAGAGTTATGTGCTCCGGCATGGTTCATCCTAACTTTGTTATCGAAGCCCTTACAAAAGGTGCGGATGGGGTTTTGATGTGTGGGTGTCATCCGGGTGATTGTCATTACCGCGAAGGAAACCTTAAGGCGGAAAAAAGAGCAGAGGCTATTAATCTTATGCTCGAAGATTACGGTCTCGAACCTGAAAGATACCGGCTGGAATGGGTTTCGGCTTCAGAAGCAGAGAGATTTGCAGGGATAGTTACAGGTATGGTAAAAGAGCTTAAAAGCCTGGGGCCAAACCCTTTTAAGTAAGAGGAGAACTATGAAGGTTTGCGTGATAGATGGTAAAAAGTTTATATGGGATGGCAATGAGTACGGAGAGGAAAAGGCACAAAGGGTGAGTGATGATTATAGGAAAAATAATTTTGAAACAAGGCTGATCAAGGATAAGGGGAAAAATCTTGTATACACGAGAAGAGTGGTCAAGGAAATTGATTTAGGGAATAATCCAATTTAATTAATAAGGGGGAAAATATGGCTGTAAGAGTTGCGGAAGAATGGCTCAATATCTGCGGCGGATGCGAAGTATCTATTCTGGACCTGGG
>QILZ01000113.1 GCA_003233545.1 Spirochaetales bacterium | reverse complement strand
CAGGATTTACTGGATGGAATAAAATCAAATCTTGGAAAAGAAACAAAAGAAGAGATAGAATACCTTATTATGATCTATACATATCTGGAAAAATCAGGTACCGCAGAGCAGGTAAAAATAGATCTCTCCGAAATCGGCGGCCAGGATTACTATACAGGCTTATCATTTCAGGTTTATTTAAAAGGGGTGGATACATCGATTGCTTCGGGAGGAAGATACGATAATCTTTTCAGTTCCTTCGGATACAGTACACCTGCTGCGGGCTTTTCGATCATGCTGAGGAAAGTGGAACAGATTGCGGAAACCGTAAAGCGTTTTAAACCCGCCGGCAATATAACATTCTTAAATGATGAGGATTTTCTTGTACGCTTAAGAAGAGCCGAAGAATTGAGAGCTTCCGGAAGGATTGTCTGCTTATGAGCGGTGCACCGAAGGAGTTTGTTACAATTGCCCTGCCCAAGGGCAGACTTATTGATAGTATAGGAAGTTGCCTTTCAAAATGCGGCTGTAATTTTTCTTTTACGGGGCGGGAACTCGTAACGACAGACATCGAAAACCGCCTTAAGTTTCTTCTTGTAAAAAATGCTGATCTGCCTATATATGTAAAGCATGGGATAGCGGGCCTCGGTATTTGCGGGGAAGATGTAATTGGCGAAACAGGGTACGAATTTTACAAGCTTTTCGAATTTTCCTTTGGCAGCACGAGAATGTGCCTGGCATGTAAAAAAGGAGACAGGCTGTCCCCGGACAGGCAGATTAAATTAAAGGTGGCAACAAAGTTTCCGGTGTTTGCAGAACGGTATTTCCACTCTATGGGCATACCGGTGGAGATTATCAAACTTTCAGGTTCCATAGAATTAGCCCCGATCCTGGGATTAACACACTATATAGTGGATCTTGTCGAAACAGGGAATACTTTAAAAGAGAATAATCTCGAGATTGTCGAGGTATTGTCATGGATTAAAGTTTATCTTATTTCTAATCCTGCGTACTATAAATTAAACTATAAAAGGGTCGATGATTTTGTTAGAAGGCTTAGAGAGGGCAGGCATTAACGGAATTTTCCGTAATCGGCAGAAATAAATGCGGGGGGATAATTTTGTGACTGATAAATTTACATGTAAAAGAAAAACGAAAGAAACGGATATACTGATCTCTATCGATTTTGCATCCCGGAAGATAATTACAATAGATACGGGGATACCGTTTTTTAATCATATGCTGCATGCTATGGCATTTCACGGTTTTTTCGGTCTGGAAGTTACGGCAGAGGGCGATATAGATGTCGATCCGCATCATCTGGTGGAGGATGTCGGACTGGTAACAGGAGATATTCTTGCCGATGTACTTAAGGAATATGGGAATTTAAGGCGGTACGGTTACGCGGTAATACCGATGGATGATGCACTATCGGAGGTAGCGGTCGATGTCTGCGGAAGGCCGTATCTCAGGTATGTGGCTGATTTTCCTCAGGATAGGATCGGAGATTTTGATGCGGCGTTGATTCGTGAATACCTGTATGCGCTTACCGTAAGGGCTAAAATCAATCTCCATGTATCGATTCGCTATGGCTTAAATAGCCATCATATGATAGAATCAATGTTCAAAGCCCTGGGGAAAGCCCTGCATATTGCATATACTCCCACGGAAAATCTGCAGGAAGATATGTCGACGAAGGGGATGTTGTAGCAAACAGAGAATTTTATATGAGTAGAAAGGAAAAGGTAAGGAAAATACTTAAGAGCCTTCCCGGGGAAGGATTCCTGAAGGTAACTGCAGATAAATCCGTAAGCCTGAATTCCAGGGACAAGGTTGCACTGATAAGAAAGGGGAATGAATTATTTAACCGGGGAGAAATCGATCTTGCAAAGAGGATTTTTATTACTGCCGGTTATTCTGACGGTCTTATAAGAATCGGTGATCTTTACTTAAAGCAGAACCTGCCTATGGAAGCTTTTAAAATGTACTGGATGGCTCCCGACACTAAAAAAGTACAGGTCATGACGGAGAAAATGGGGGGAATAATACGAAAATGGTTGAGGGAAAATGATGAATGAAGAAAATAGCAGAGAACAGGATGCCGTGATTCATGAAAAACTGGCGGAACTTTCCAGGTTAGGTTATATACTGATTAAAGACAGACGGTTCGATGAGGCGGAAGGCAAATTCAATGAGATTCTGGAACTCGATGATGAGAATAACTACGCCCTGGTGGGGATGGGTGATATCGAGAGAAAGAAGGGTAATTACGATAAATCTATCCGGTTTTATCAGCGGTGTCTCGGATTTCACAATGGCAATAAATATGCTCTTATCGGTCTCGCTGATTGTTACAGGGCTCTTAGGCAGTACAGGAAGGCAATAGAAATCTGGGAAAAGTATCTTTCTCAGGGAGAAACCGATATAACCGTTCTTACAAGAGTAGCGGATGCCTTTCGTAAAATCAAGGAGTTCGACCGGTCCAAAGAAATATATTTAAAGGTCCTTGCAATCGAAGACGACAACCCCTATGCGCTGACGGGGCTCGGATATCTCCATTTTGATAAAAAGGATTACCATACGGCCTTACAGTACTGGGAAAGAATGCACAGAAGAGACCCTGCTAATATAAAGGTGCTTACCTCCCTCGGGAACTGCCACAGGAAACTCAAAACGTTCGACCAGGGACTTATATATTTCAGAAAAGCTCTGGAGATTCAACCGGATAATTTTTATGCTCTTTTTGGAATGGCGGACTGCTACAGAGGATTAAATGAGCAGGAAAAGTCGATGCAGTACTGGAAGAAAATACTCGAGTATGATTCGAATAATAAGGTTATTCTGACACGGGTAGGTGATGCTTATAGAAATCTGAAAGATTTTGATAAAGCGGAAGAGTACTATCAGAAGGCCCTTAATATAGAATTCGATACCTATGCGGTTTTAGGGCTTGCATTGATCAGCAAGGAAAGAGGGGATTATCTTAAAGCCGTAGAGTCTCTCTCCGGGCTGCTTGTAAATGACCCGCGGAATGCGAGGCTGTATCTCGAAATAGCCGGTTGTTATATAGAGCTGGATCATAAGGATAAAGCTAAAGAAATCCTTACAAGGTTTATGAGAATGGGTTATAAGAATACGGCCATTAAAAATAAACTTGAAGAATTAAGATTTTAAGAGAATTCGGTTTAAAAGATGAAGATTCCTGTTGCCTCATTGCTGCCGGATGAGATTTCCGGCTCCGTGCGTCTCCGGCATAAATATCAGGGTACTCAAATCTTTAAATGGGTACAGAGCGGAACGCTTAAATTTCAGGATATGACCAATCTTTCAAAGGTATTACGCAGAACACTTAATGAGAAGCTCTATATTTCTTCCAAGTTAGAGGATACACTTACGGACTCCGATGGTACCGTAAAATTAAAGATAAAATTAGAAGATGCTTCTTTTATAGAGACCGTACTTTTAACGGACAGGAACGGGAGAAAAACAGCCTGTCTTTCCACCCAGGCCGGATGCGGTATGGGATGCACTTTCTGCAGAACAGGGAAGATGGGTCTTAAACGAAACCTTAAAAGTTATGAGATAGTGGAACAGATGCTCTTATTAGTATCGGGGTACGGCAGAATTACCAATATGGTTTTTATGGGAATGGGAGAACCCCTGGAAAATCCGGAGAATCTCAGAAAAGCCATTGAAGTATTTCATCACACTGACGGCGGTGGGATCAGTTTACGAAGAATCACTGTTTCGACATGCGGGATTGTGCCGAAGATATACGATATGGCGGAAAACGGCCCCCATATAAGAATTGCACTTTCTCTGATTACAGCGGATCCTGTACTCCGCAGCTTGCTTGTACCGGTAAACAGGAGATATCCTTTAAAATCGGTAAAAGATGCTCTGCTTTATTATCAGGAAAAAACCGGAAAGAGAATTACTCTGGAAATTGTACTTTTAAAAGGAGTAAATGACAGGGCAGAGGATATGGAACGTCTTCTTAAATTTATTCCGCCTTTAAAGGTTGTGGTAAATATAATACCGTGGAACCCGGCGGAGGATATCCGTTTTAACGAACCTTCCCCTTCCGGAGTGCTGCGGTTTAAGAACATGCTTGTTAAAGCGGGTGTGGCTGTTACGGAACGCTACAGAAGGGGCAGGGGGATAAACGGGGCCTGCGGGCAGCTCTGCGTTATAGATCCTGTTTTAAAATAGCTCTTATTCTTCTGACGCCTGCAGAGGAGGATTGTTCTTTAACTATTTTAAATCTCCCGAGTTCTCCCGTATGATTAACATGTGGTCCTCCGCATACCTCTTTAGAGAAATCACCGATAGAATAAACTTTCACATTTTCTCCGTACTTTTCCGAAAAGAGGGCAACAGCGCCTGATTTCTTTGCTTCTTCGATGCTCATCATCCCGAATGTGACCGGAAGGTTCCGCCGTATCTGTTCATTTACAATATCTTCTACTTCCTTTATCTGTTCCGGCGTCATCTTTTCCGGATGTGAAAAGTCGAATCTTAGCCGTTCGCCGGTTATGTTGCTTCCCTTCTGAGCAACATGATCGCCAAGAACAATTCTCAATGCTTTATGAAGCAGGTGTGTAGCTGTGTGGAGCCTGGTGACTATCTCCGTATGGTCTGCAAGACCACCTTTAAATGCCTTCTCCGCACCCTTTTTGGATAATTCCCGGTGTTTTTTAAATGCCCGTTCGAATTCCGCCCTGTCGATACCCAATCCGTGCTCCACTGCGATCTCTTCTGTCATTTCCACGGGAAATCCGTATGTATCGTAGAGTTTAAATGCAAGCCGTCCCGGAATAATTTTCTCAGGATTCTTTAAAAGATTGGGAAGCATCTTTTCGAATTCGTACTCGCCCTTTTTAAGTGTATAAAGAAACCTGCCGGATTCAGTATCTACTTCATCCGTAATAAAATTTTGTTTTTCCAGAAGTACCGGGTATGTATCCTTATAAATGTCTATTACCTTTAAAACCGGTTCTTTTAAGATATCTTTGTCAGGGATGAGCTTTCTGCCGTGTCTTATTGCTCTTCTTATAAGCCGTCTCAGGATATACCCCTGACCCAGATTAGAGGGTTTAACACCTCTTGGATCTCCTAAAATAAAGACGGAAGCACGGATATGATCTGTGATGATCCTGATGGAATGGTCTGTTTCCGGATCTTTTCCGTAAGACTTCCCTGTAATATTCTCGATAATTGAGATTACCGGCGCGAAAAGCTCTGTTTCGTAAACGGAATGTTTGCCCTGAAGCATGGCAGCGGTTCTTTCCAGCCCCATTCCGGTGTCGACGGTTTTCTGTTCCAGGGGAAGATAGCCGCCGTCTTCCGTTTTGTTGTACTGCATGAATACATCGTTCCAGATTTCGAAGTACTTGCCGCAGGAACAGCCGGGTCTGCATGTTTTTGAACAGGGAGGTTTGCCCGTATCGATAAACATCTCGGAATCCGGACCGCATGGGCCGGTTGTTCCCGCGGGTCCCCACCAGTTGTCCTCTCTCGGCATATAGTAGATTCTCTCATCCGGTATTCCGAGTGATTTCCATATTAAAGCCGTTTCTTCATCCTGCGGGACCTCCGAATCTCCCTTGAATACCGTTATATACAGTTTTTCCGGGGAGAAACCGAGCCACTTCCCCGATGTAAGGAACTCAAAACTATACTCGATCGCTTCTTTTTTAAAGTAGTCCCCAAGGGACCAGTTTCCGAGCATCTCAAAGAAAGTGAGGTGCGATGTGTCTCCTACGGAATCGATATCCACCGTTCTTATGCACTTCTGATAATTAACGAGTCTTTTACCTGCCGGGTGGGGCTCGCCTAAAATGTAGGGAACAAGGGGATGCATTCCCGCTGTCGTAAAAAGTACGGTCGGGTCATTTTCCGGAATTAAGGACATGCCGGGAATCTCCGTATGTCCGCGGGAAGTAAAAAAATCGATATATTTTTTTCTCAGTTCATCAGCTGTCATGGAAAAGAATAGTATGTGCCGGGGACAATTATGTCAACTACGGACGGAAATTACATTTTTAAAAGTCTTCGAGCTCATTCCTCTTTTCTTCCGTCAGGAATTCGGGAAAAACATATACAAGCATGCCTGTCTTTTTTACCTGTAAATCCGCATAGCCTTCATTAACAAGTTTTTCCAGGAAAGATTTGGCTTTGTCTATTGTGATATCGGCCTGTAGTGCAATTTCTCCCGGTGAAACCACACCTTCGTTCCTCTTTGCTGTTTTTAAGATGATTCGTTCTGCCGATTCTTTTGTTCTGCTCCGGAAAAAACTGCCCGTGTCGATTCCGGTGTTACGATTTCCGAAGTTTCCGAACATGGCATCACGGTACCCAGCCTGCAGGTTGGCCTCGCGTACCATTACCGGTATGTAGAAGAGGTCGAAAAAGCTCCCTATGCCGAAAAGGCCTCCGGTAAAAAGGTAAAGCAGCCCTGTCCCGAATTTGCCGAGATAGAACCTATGGAACCCTAAAGCTCCGAAACCGGAAAATAACCATAAAATGTATGCTATGCCGGTAGAATACAAATCGTCTCCTGATATAAACATACCATAAAATTATGATTACGAACAGGTTTTTTGCAGGATTTACCGGTTTAATAATAAAAACTTTAAACAGTAACTATTCAGGTACTTCCCATGCCTTAAGAAGTCACGGAAGGAATAAACGGAGTTTCTTTAATAGCAGATGTAATAGAATGAAGAATATCCCGGTTATGTTTTCTCGCAGTTGATTGATAACTTCTAATCCGGGCAAAATGTTAAGCTCATTATAATGGACGGTATGGAAGCGCCCGGATATTTTAAGACGAACCTTAATCATGCGAATATCGTGCTCAGCAAGTAATGCTAACATTAGGATTAAGAATCGAGAGGATTTTGAGAAATCCCGTAGTAGGAAGGAAGAACTACTACGGTTCAGGAGCGATATGGAGTGCCCGATTTACTGCTGTAATGTTCAGTATTTTCGAAACTCTTGAGGTATGGAAAATAAATCAGCTCCAGTGGCTTAGTGACTATTTCAGAGCCTGTGCTCTTGCCGGAGGGAATTCACCTGAAGATGTAACTGAATATCTACCATGGAATATCAAGAAGAAAGAAGCGAAAAGCTGGACTTTTTGTGGGCGCGAGTTTACGGAAGTGGAGATTGAGAATATCAAGGGGATAATCGGTGAAGACACAACCCGTAATCGTACTGCCATTTCCCGCATTATCTGTGAGCAATTGCAGTGGTATAAGCCGGATGGATGCGTAAAAGTAAGCAGCATGAATCAGGTGCTTTTGAAAATGGAAGCAAAAGGGCTGCTATCACTTCCACCTGTACAGAGCCAGGGCTGCGACGGAAAGATGAAACCTTTAGAACATACCGAACGTACGAAGAGGGATGAAGAGATATTGCTTCCTGCCGGGTTACTCCCTGACCTGCACATAAAGATAGCAGAGACAAAGAATGAGAAATCGTTATGGAATGAATACATCGATCGGTATCACTACCTTAAGTATACGCCCC
>QILZ01000384.1 GCA_003233545.1 Spirochaetales bacterium | reverse complement strand
GGCATTGTTCGGATCGATACTGACAGCTTTTTTAAAGTATCGTTCCGATTCTTTAAAATCTTTCCTGTTAAAGAGTGCGGTTGCATAGCTCCTTAAAAAAACCGGATTCCGGGGTGCATAAGCAGCGGCTCCGGCAAAATTTTTGACTGCAGCGTTTATATCACCCTTAGAGGAATAGATAACTCCGCGTTCATAGTAAGCCTCGGAGAAATCCTTCTTATAGCGCAGGGCAAGACCGAAGGCTTTCAGGGCCTTATCTTTGTCGCCCAGTTTTACGAGTGTCTTTCCGATTCTGAAATGGGCCTGTGGATAATCCGGTTTTAAATGAATACAACTCTGAAATGACTGCAGAGCATCGGAGTACTGCCCTGCATAGTACTGCATTTTACCAAGTGAGTAGAGAATAGAATAATTTTCCGGATTCAACCTCGATGCCTCTTTATACTCCTTGATTGCATTGTCATAATTTTTAGTCTGCTCATAGATCTTTCCCAGGGTTTCATGGGGCAGCCATAGCGAGGGATCCTTCCTTATTGCCTTTGCGGAAGCTTCTATTGCTTTCCGGATATTGGAAGGATCTCCGGATTTATCTTTAAGGTACGATACACCGAGATATGCATAGGCTTTCCCCGACTCCGGGTCAAGTTTCAGTACGGAACCGAAAGTATTACGCGCATCGGAATATTTTTCGCTGTTGACTTCCTTGATTCCCCTCGACATCAGCTGGTTTATACGGTTTATTTTCTCTTTTTCACGTCTGGAAGCATTTTCGGGTACTTTGCGTGGTTTTTCCTTTATCACGGTTTTCACAGGGGGGTTCTCCCGGATGGATTCGCTTAAGCTGGAAAGACTCTTTCTTAGCTGTTTCTGCTGCTGTTTTAGTGCTTCTTTTTGCTGCATCAGTGCTTTTTCCTGCTGTTTAAGGGCTTCTTCCCCGGCCGCTTTCTTTTTTTCTATGATCTGATCCAGCAGAGTTTTTGCCCCGGGGTTATCCGGGTTTTTAATTAAAAGATTATCGAGGAGCTGTAAAGCTCTGTCGAATTCTCCCTTATTCATATATTCCTGCGCCAGTTTCAGCGTATTAAGCTCTGCGGTTATTCCGGCCTGTTTTACCTGTTTGTTATGCAGAAAGAAAAAAAATGCTGTCAGTGCCAGTATAAGAATAACTGCCGCTGCAATAATTATAATCTTTTTACCCAAAACGGTACTCCTTAATCCTGAATATCGATATCTTCATAATTTTCCTTTACCGATTCGGAACCTGCGGAGAGATTCTTGGTATCTTCCGACGCATTTTTCAGAGAGCTGAGTACGTCGTTCATAAGAGCTTTCTGTTTTGCAAGTTCCTCTTTCTGTTTTTTTTCTGCTGCTGCAATTGTACCGGTAAGAAGCTGTATTATTTTTTCTATCTGTTCCCTCTGTTTGTTGTTCGGCTTTAATTGAATATATAAGGTATAATCTGCAAGAGCTTCCCTGTACTTTTTAAGCTGAAGCCGTGTATTTGCCCGGTTTAAATATGCCGCGGGTATATTATCGTTTGTTTCTATAGCCTGAGTGTACATATCTTCGGCTAAAGCGTATCGATTCTGTTTAAAAAGATTGTTTCCTATGTTGAAGTAAAGAATATTTTTTATACTTTTTGCAACATTCAAACCCCGCCTTAAGATTTTACTGGATTTTTCAAGATTATTAAGCTGTTCGTAAATTATACCAAGGTAGAGGTATATTTTTTCATTATCCGGTTCTTCATTAAGTGCAGCCTCCATAAGGGGAAGTGCTTCCTCAGGTTTATTATCGAGAAAAAGCTTTTCGCCCTGAGTAAGGTAGGATGAGGCGAAAAGAGGGGAAGCAAAAAGGAGACTTAAAAAAATATTTAATAAAAAAGCGGCTCTGCTTTTAAACATTATCATACCTATAAAAATAACATCTAAATTGACACTTTGCAAAATAATTAATAGTCTAACAACATAAATATTCAAATGGTAGGAAAATGTCAAGTTTTGTTATTCTGATTATTATACTCGGCACGGTTTTCGGCATCTTGACCTTTTTTATAGTTAAGAGTTTTATCTCACCAAGGCGCATAGAAACGCTTAATGAGCTTTTAAAGAAAAAGAGATATACTCAGGTTGTAAAAACGGCCAAGCGTCTTCTTGTAAACGACACTCACAGTATCGATCTGCACTATCTGCTCGGCATGGCTTATCTCGGCGACGGAAAGGCAGAGCTGGCTTTGATGGAATTAAAAAAAATCAACCAGATAGGCCAGTTTACAAATTTCTGCAGAGAGATACCTTTCAGAAAACAGATAGCAGAGCTGTATGTTAAATTTAACCAGATAGACGAATCGTTAAAAGAATATTTACTTCTGATAAAGGCCCAGCCGGAGGAGGCTGTGTACTATTACACAGCCGGAGAACTTTTAGAGGCACGGGGAAGCGGGACAAAGGCTGTTTCTTTTTTTATGAAGGCTGTTGAACTGGATAAAAATTTTGCAGATGCTCATTATAAGCTGGGCCTGTTGTTATACCTGAATAAGAAGCCTATGGAGGCGAGAAATGAACTGGAAAAGGTCGTAAAGCTTGAACCGGATAATTATCCGGCTTACTTTTACCTTGGGAAACTGCTTAAAGAAAATCATGATTACGCAGGTGCTCTTAAAGCGCTGGAGAAAGCCCTGAAAAATGCGGAATTCAAAGGCAGGGCCCTTATAGAAAGAGGGATCTGTTATATGAGTATGAACAATTACGATAGAGCAATTCCTGAGTTGGAGAGGGCTTTAAAAAATGTGACGGATAAAACAGGGAATGAGTACATGTACGGAGGTTATTTTCTTGCATACTGCTATGAGAAGCTGCGGAAATTGGACAGGGCTATTGAAATCTGGGAAAGAATATATGCGAAGAAACCCGGGTTTAAAGACGTTGCGGAGAAACTGTCACAGTACCAGGAGTTGAGTTCCGACGACAGAATGAAGGATTACCTGACAACGCAGAAAGAAGATTTTCTTGATATCTGCAGGGCGGCCGTAAAGGTTATGAATTTAACCGTGCAGGATCTGAGTGAGATACCGAATGGTTGTGAAATAACGGCTGTAGAACTAAATACGAAGTGGAGAAATGCCAGGAAAATGCCGAAACTCATTCAATTTCTAAGAGTCTCCGATGTAATCGATCAAAGTACGGTGCGGAATTTACATGAAAAAATGAAAAAGAAAAATCTTACACGCGGAATTATCGTAACAAGCTCGAATTTTTCACGAACCGCTGCTGCATATGCGGATATACGCCCAATAGATCTTCTCGATAAAAACAGGCTTGCCGAACTGCTTAAGAAAGCCGACCTGTAGAAACCGGGCTTATCCTGAATTATTTTAACAAAAAGCTTCTCCTGCATGAAACACGAGAAGCTTTTCCATAGATTGTTCCGCTGTTATTAGTTTTCCTGGGATGCCATGCCCTCCTGGCCTGCGGACTGGAGCTGGTCATAAATAAAATCCACAGTATCCGAAATCTTCTGTATCTTTTCCGCGGATTCATCGGAGATCGATATACCGAATTCTTCTTCGATTTCATATACCATTTCCGCCACATCCAATGAATCGAGTCCCAGATCGTACTTTAAATGCTGATCGGGGTTTACATTTGCCGTATCTATCTGAGTATGTCTGCCAAGAATGTCGACCAGTTTATCCTGAATTTCCTTTTTATCCATAAATAGCCTCCAAAAAAATAGTTTGACGTAATATACAGAAATTAAGTAATATTGTCAAAGGGGTATAGTGTATAATGAAGGTTTTATGTGTTTCGGATCATATCGATCCGATTGTTTACAGTAATAATATCAAAACAAGATTTAAAGACGTGGATATTGTAATAAGCGCAGGTGATCTGCCGCTCCGTTACTATGATTTTATAGTGAGTAATCTGAACAAACCGTTATTTTTTGTTTTCGGCAATCATAATCTGAAACTTAAGTACTATAAACCTCAATACCAGAGGGCTTACTACGATATGCTCGACCTGGAAAAACACAGATCCTTTGGTGCAACATTCATAAGCGGCAGGGTAAAGAGGATAAAGAACGGTCATCTTATTCTTGCGGGTTTAGGCGGCAGTATGCTTTACAATAGAGGAGCAAACCAGTATTCAGAATTCGGGATGGCCCTTTATGCCATGAGGCTAATTCCCAGGCTGATATTTAACAGAATATTTTACGGGAGATATCTGGATATACTTGTAACGCATGCTCCTCCTTCAGGCATACACGATTTACCGGACAGATGTCACAGGGGTTTTAAGGTGTTCCTCTGGCTTATTAAACATTTTAAACCTAAATATCTCATACATGGTCATGTTCATTTATACGACCGCAATGCGGAGAAAATTACAAAATATCTTGACACTTATGTTGTAAATGCATATAACCATTGCCTGATTGATTGGGAGGGTGATATTGAGTAATATGCAGTTTTTTTCCCAGGCAAGGGATGATTTTAACAAGGCAAGAACACGCGAAATGTTATCAGGAGTTCTGCGTCGTCTTGTGAACAGGAAAAGTGATATGCTGTCATTGCAGGATGCCAGAAATATTTTAAAACCAAAATCAGAAAATTATAAAGGGATGATGACGGTTCCGATTTCTCTTATAGTCGGAAGTGAAGGCCGTTATAAGGATTTTAATAAGGAATTCCTGCCCAAGCATCAGCATTTAAGGTCCCGCTGGGAGAGGGTCGATGTGGCATACTATAAACAGGTAAATCTTCCCCCGATAAAACTGTACAAATTGGGAAAGGTTTACTTTGTAAGGGACGGAAATCATAGGGTATCGGTCGGGAAATTACAGGGTGTCGAGTTCGTGGATGCCGAAGTTGTGGGACTTACGGCGGAAGTGGAGATTGAACCATGGATGAACAAGGATGACCTTAAGCGGGAGGTAATAAAATTTGAAAAGAAGAAGTTTTTTGATGCGACGAAACTGGATAAACTGCGAAAGGATTGCATTCTCGATTTCACGGCTCCGGGGCGTTATGATGATATTATCGAACATATAAAAGGGCACAGATATTTTCTTCAGGAAAGGCAGGAAAACGAGGTGTCTTTCGAAGAGGCGATGCTGTCATGGTATGATACTGTTTTTCAGCCGATTATCAGAATTATCAGGGATGAGAAGATTCTTAACCGGTTTCCGGGCAGAACGGAAGCAGACCTGTATGTGTGGATTGTCCGTCACTGGGATGAACTGAAAAAGAAATGGGGCAATGATTACCCTCTCGATGAAGCTGCAAAGGATTACAGCAGAAAGTACGGCAGACGTTTTTCTGCCCGGGTTAAAGACTTTTTGCAGGCGTTATTTAAGCTGTTTACCGGAAAGTAGTTTTCTGTTCGGGTTCCGGTATTTCCACGGGGAAAGTGCAGAGTTTTTTAAAAGTTTCGGCATCTTCTGTTCCGCCGATGATTTTACCGTAGTGCATAGGTATTGCCCTGCCGGGTAATACCGCATCCGCCGCCATAGCAGCTTCCCGGGCGTTCATCGTGTATGTTCCTCCTACAGGCACTAAGAATATATCCGGTTTTAAACCCTTCATTTCAGGAATAAAATCCGTATCTCCCGCATGATAAATACTTTCTTTCAGGTAGATGATATATCCCACCCAGCCGTTCGATTTCGGATGAAATGGTTTGGAAATATTGTAAGCGGGAATTGTTTTAAATTTAATCCCCGCATCATAGGTTTTGGACGGTTCTACGACAATAATCTTTTTTGCAATACCCTTTAGTTTGTCTCTGCAGTCTTTCGTGCAGATAATCGTTGTCTTTTCATAATCCGAAAGTACGGTAATGTCTTCGGGAGAACAATGGTCATAGTGAGAATGTGTTATAAAAATGTAATCGACCTTTTCCCTGACCGGGACTTCGAAGGGATCTATCGCCACGGTAACTCCGCTCTCCAATATAAAAGATGCATGGCCTAAAAAGCGTATCTTCGTATCATTCACGGATTTTTACTCCTGATCTTCCTTTACTGGTAATGAAAATGCTTTCAGCACAAGTTTTCTGTTGGCTCTCACCTCATCCGGCCTTGAAACCGGTGTTGTAAACGGAGCATCGTGGAGTCTGGAAGGTTCTTCGCCTGCTTCCGATACAATCGTTTCCAGGACGTCTGCGAAATAATCGAGGTTTTCCTTTGTTTCCGTTTCTGTCGGTTCGATCATTAATGCTTCCTTTACGACAAGGGGGAAATATATTGTAGGAGCGTGTATTCCGAAGTCGAGGATCCTTTTGGATATATCGAGTGTGTTAACTCCGAGTTCCTTTTTTATATTCTGTGCGGAGAGGACAAATTCATGGAGAGTATCGCTTTTGTAGGGGGTGATGAAATTATGTGAAATTTTCTTCTTAAGATAATTTGCATTAAGGACTGCAAGTTCGCTTACTTTTTTTAGACCTTCAAATCCGTTTGCCCTGATATAAAGGTAGGCCTTAAGGAGCACAAGGAAATTGCCGTAAAAAGCGCGCATTTTACCTATGGAAGTCTCTTTGCATGAGTAATCGAAAAAATATCCATTGTTTCGTAAGCCGATCACAGGGTAGGGGAGAAACGGCACGATGTCTCTTTTAACCGCAACCGGTCCGGAACCGGGCCCTCCTGTTCCATGGGGGGTGGAAAAAGTTTTATGGAGGTTAAAATGAATCATGTCGAATCCCATGTCGCCGGGCCGTACGTATCCCATTATTGCATTCATATTGGCACCGTCGTAGTATAAAAGTCCTCCGTTTCCATGTACTATTTCTGCGATTTCTTCCATTTCATTCTCGAATATGCCTAAGGTATTGGGATTGGTTACCATTAAAGCGGCCACATTATCGTCCATGTTCTTTGTTAAGATATCCGGATCGATTCTGCCATCGCTTTTTGAATGCAGTGTTACAACCTTATATCCGCACATGGCTGCAGTTGCAGGATTTGTGCCGTGGGAAGAATCCGGCACAAGGATCTTCTGTCTCGGATTGCCCTTATTCGTATGATAAGCCCTGCACATAAGCAGCCCGGTAAGCTCTCCGTGCGCCCCTGCAGCGGGCTGCAGGGTTATTCCGTCCATTCCGCTTAACGTTTTTAAATCTTCACCGAGTTCATAGAGGATTCTGAGTGCGCCCTGAATTGTCGTTTCGCCCTGGTATGGATGGATGTTTAGAAATTGACCAATCCTCGCTATTTTTTCGTTGACTTTAGGATTAAATTTCATCGTACATGAGCCGAGCGGATACATGCCCTTATCCAGTCCGTGGTTAAGTGATGACAGGCGTACATAGTGACGAACGACTTCATTCTCAGGAACCGAGGGCATCCGGGGCGGAATATTCCTTAAGCAGTCTTTCGGAATGTATGACGAACCGGTACATTCCGGTACAAAGGAACCGGAACGTCCGGCTTTGCTGATCTCAAAAATCAGTTTTTCACTCATTCTGCAGCCTCCTTTATGGCATCTATGAGTAGTTCGATGCCATGGTCACTGTTCATTTCTGTTGCCGCAAAGAGATACTGCCCGGAGATATCGAGCGGGCCGAGGATATTCCGCTTTAAAAGTGAATTGTTAAAGGCTTTTTTATCGATTTTAAGCTTTGCGGGAAATTCGTTAAAAAACACCCTGTCGGTATTTAATATTTCCACGTTTTTTAACGACAGTAATGCATCGTGCAGTTTATGCGCTTTTTTTACGGATAGATATGCAGCACTCTGCAGTCCTTTGGTTCCCATTAAACTTAAATATACTGCGGCTCTTACCGCACAGAGGGCATGATTGGAGCATATATTGGATGTAGCCCTTTCCCTGCGGATATGCTGCTCCCTGGCAGCCAGCGTCATTACAAAGGCCTGTTTTCCCTGCCTGTCGACTGTTGCCCCTATTATCCGCCCGGGAAGGAGATGAAGGTATTCTTTACTGCATGTAATAAATCCAAGATACGGTCCTCCGAGAGCGAGCGGCTGGCCGAAGGCCTGGGCGTCTCCGCAGCATATTGCAGCTCCGTAATCCGCCGGAGTTTTAAGAACAGCAAGAGAGAGTGCCTCATTTGTCACATAAATAAGAGCTGCATCTTTAATCCGCTCTTTGATCGCTGAAATGTCCTCTATATATCCTGAGAAGTTCGGATTCTGTATAATGACGGAAGATACATCGGAAGCATCTATTCCGGTAAGGGCATCGATGTCTGTTATGCCGTCTTTTAAAGGAATAGTCTGCACAGTTATTCCCGTATTCTTAAGGTATGTATTTATGGTTATTAAATAATCAGGATGAATTCCCCCGGAAACGAGAACTCTATTCTTTTTATTGTATCTAAAGGCCATAAGTGCGGCTTCCGCTGCCGCCGATGCTCCGTCGTACATGGATGCATTTGAGACAGGCAGGCCTGTAAGCTCCGCCATCATTGTCTGATATTCGAACATACTCTGCAGGCTTCCCTGGCTTACCTCCGGCTGATACGGTGTATATGCGGTATAATATTCCTGACGTGAAGTAATCTCATCTACCGAAGCCGGAATAAAGTGGTTATAGGCACCGGCACCGAGGAAGATTTCTTTGAAAGTTATAATGTCGTGTGCGATATCCTCTATTTCGGATACAAGTTCCTGTTCGGAAAAGGGGCCTTTGATAGCGAGTTTCTTTTTCAGTTTCAGTTTATCGGGTATCGAGGAAAAAAGATCCTTAATCTCAGCCCTGCCTAAACAGGATAACATCTCTTTGATATCATCACCGGAATGATTGGTATAGGGCATTACTCTTCCTCTGTCAGTTTTTTATATTCTTTTTCGTTCATAAGACTCTCGAGCTCACCAGGGTTTTCCATTTCGATAACGAATATCCATCCTTCCCCGAGAGGGTCCTTATTTATTATTTCGCAGTTTTCCTCATTTTTTAATTTTTCATTTGTTTCCGCGATAGTACCCGATACGGGAGCAAAAATCTCACTCGATGATTTTAAAGAATCTATGGAACAGACAGTGTCGTTCTGTTTTACCTTTGTTCCGATTTCCGGCAGTTCCACATACGCTATATCACCCAGTTCGCTCTGTGCAAAATCGGAAATTCCTACCCGCACCCTGCTTCCTTCCTGTAAAACCCATTCATGATCCTTTGTGTAAAGATATTCCGCCATTTTAAAATCTCCTTCTGATATTTAATGATTTATCACCTTTTATAAAAAGGGAGTTTTACAACTTCCGCTCTTATTTCCCTGCTGTTATTGCGAATAATAAAACTGCTGCCCGGCTCTGTCATACCTGAAATAACATACCCCATGCCGATGGTCTTCTTGATATACGGCCCGTATGTCGCGCTCGTTACAGTACCGGCCTCCTTGCCGTCTTCGGAAATAATGGTGTTGCCGTGTCTCGGAATTCCGGGTGAAAGTGTTTTAAATCCCACAAGCTTTTTCTTTACCCCGCTGCTTTTCTGCCCGGTAAGTATTTTTTTTCCTATATAACCGGTAGTGCCCTTTTTTTTAACCGCCCATCCTATGCCGGCCTCCACCGGTGTATGGTCCTCATCGATATCATTTCCATAGAGCATGTACGATGCCTCTATTCTTAAGGTGTCACGCGCCCCCAGCCCGCATGGTATTACATCGCTTTTTGCTGTTTCCAGTACAGCTTTCCATATCTTTACGGTTCCTTCCTCCGATGCTATGATTTCGAAACCTTTCTCCCCTGTGTATCCTGTGCCGGAAATAATTACAGGCTCACTGCAGAAATCGATTTCGGAGAAACAAAAATGTGCCGGTAATATTTTCCCTCCGCCTAATGTTTCGTTTAGAATCTTATAAGCCAATGGCCCCTGTAATGCAAGCATTCCAAGACTGTCAGAGAGATTTTTTACTTTCAGGTAAGAAAATTTATCAGCATATTTCTTTAGCCACGAATAATCTTTCTCTATATTGGATGCATTGACAATAAGAAAATATTTATCATTGTTATACTTCAGTATAATAAGATCGTCTATAATGCCGCCGTTTTCTTTGCAGAGCAGGGTATAAAAGGCCTGGCCGTTTTTAAAATGCGATGCATCGTTTGTACTTACAAATTGAATAAAATCAAATGCATCTCTGCCTTCTATTAGTATCTGGCCCATATGTGATATATCAAAAATACCTGACTTTGTGCGGACATGGTTATGCTCCTCCTTTATCGATCCGTATAGAACGGGAAGGACAAAACCGTGAAAATCCACCATTTTTGCCTTTAATCTTACATGTTCATCATAAAGCGGTGTTTTAGTGCTCATATATCTGTTATCCTCCTGTAACTTCCGGTTAATCGAGTAACGGATTGCCTGATCTGCTGTTTTTATCCGTTGTTCCTTTAGTACCCGGTTTGAGATTTCCAAGGCCTTCGATCGAACCCGGAAGATTAAAAGTATTGCTTCCGAGATCTTCCGGTAGAATCGAGTTCCTGATGTTTTCCTTTACTGCCTGTTTTCTTTTGGCTTCATATTCACAAAGTGTGTCGAACTTTTTCGGTTCTGTTCCGGTAAGAAAGATATGTTTCTCTGTTTTCTTGCAGTATTCAGTCGGCAGAAGCCCTGATTTGCTGCATACTGTTACTTCACGAAGGCCGGTGTCCGGCTTTATGAAATCTTTTACAGGCAGGCTTTTATTAACTTCATGCATAAACTTAACCCATACAGGGCCTGCAAATGTAGAGCCTGTAGTATATACACCGAGTGAGTGGCCTTTTTCATCAAACCCGAACCACAGGGCTGTTGTAATCTGGGGTGTAAATCCTGCTGTCCATACATCTGACCAGTTTTGCGTTGTTCCGGTTTTACCTGCGATCGGCCTGTTGAATTTGCCGATTGTGGTAAGTGTGGGCCAGTAGAGTGTTCCGCTCTTAATTGTATTTTCCAGCATATCAACCATTATGTATGCTGTCTGCGGACTCATGATCTGCATGGAATCACCTTTTCGTTTTTGTTTAAGCCTGAGCTCTTTTTCCGGCTCGAGTATTATTTTGCCGCTTCTGTCCTCGATATACCGTATGGCAATCGGATCTACCTCACGTCCCTGATTGGGAAAGGTGGCGTAGGCACGTGCCATGCGGAGCGGCGAGACTGTTATAACACCGAGGCCGAGCGGATATTTTCTGGGAAAAACTCTTTCGATCACAGCAGGATCGGTAAAACCCAGCATTCGGCTTGCCCTTGAAATAGCCGCGTCGAACCCTATTCCGTCGAGCACCTTTAAGGAGGGTACGTTCATGGAATGGGCAAGAGCATACCACAGAAGTACACGCCCCTTCCATTCACCCTTGTAATTGAGCGGAACATACGGAGTGCCGTCATCATTCCAGAACACAACCGGAGCATCTACTATCATGGTGGATTCGGTGAATTTTCTCGATGAAATCGCTGCTGAATAGTAGAGAGGCTTAAAAGCCGAACCGGGCTGGACTTTGGATTGAGTTGCCCTGTTAAATTGATCCGTTCTCTCGAATTTCTTGCCGCCCACCATCGCATAGATGTAGCCCT
>QILZ01000338.1 GCA_003233545.1 Spirochaetales bacterium | reverse complement strand
GGCTGGTTTTGAGCTTAGCCCAGATATCAAACTGAACAATCGTATCCCTTTTAAGCGGACTACCGCCGTTAACCGGCACATAATGGGGATTACCGCTGTTTCTGCCGGCAGCAACAATGGGAGCACTGTCCGTTATCAGCCCTTCATCATCGAACATTTTAAGAATCCATTGCTGAACATCACCTTCGCACACCTTTTTGCCTGTTAAAAAAATATTAAAAATCTTACTCCATACCGTATTTATAATTTCATAGAGGGTTTTTCCCGCTTTTTCATGACTCTCCATCCCCTCGTCATCGAGGAGACCTGAGAATTTAAGTATAAGATTTTCAGCAGAAACGAGATTAAAACCCTTTGCCTTTAAAATATCCGCAGTACCATGGTCCAGGAAAGAAATCTCAGGGTTCCACGTCGAAAACTGCGCGGCATACCTGTGTCCGGGTTCGGCTGTCTCTCCCAATACCCCCAGGAATTCTTCTCTCGATCCGTATACAATCTCTCTGCCCGGAAGTTCATCCAGTATTTCGGATTCGATTGTATGAACAATCTTAACAGGCACCCCGTGTACGGGTACAACATATACCCACGGCCTGGTATTTATTTTGTCTTTATCGATATCGAGTATCAAATCCGCTACAGTATCCCTGTGATGGATATTATAAAAAAGCCATCCGGAGAGTTTTTCCTCCCGAATGGCATTAACAGCCTTTCTTAAATTAAACACATTTCCCTCTGAAATATCTAAAAATCGGGTTTTATTTCCTGTACGTCGAATTTCTTCTCTATCCCGGGACCTTCGGAAAGTACGCCCCATGTAGGATCCCGAAAGCTCTCTTTTACATAGACTTTTATATAGTCGAACTTCCCGTTTCTCCAGAATATAGAGAAGTACGGATAATCGGGGGAATCTCCCCAGATAATTTCCGCTTTGCCCCCGGAATGTTCAAACCACTTTATCGGCACATAGATAGTACCGAGTTCGAGGTTGCTCTTTAAAAAGAGTATTTTATAACCAAGCCGGTGGGCGTAAATTTTAACTATCGGAACTGTTTTAACATAAATATCATCATCTTTGCTCTGTGTAAAGGAAGGAGCTGCAAGTATCATAAAAAAAAGTATTAATAGAAAAAAATGTACCTTTTTCATCTAAAGACGCCTCCTGATAAATAACCATACACTACTATGATATCTTTTTCTGCATCAAAATCAAGGAAAAAATTTATATCGTAGAAAGCATTATCGCTTTTATGGTATGTTTCCTGTTTTCCGCTTCATCCCATACACGGGAAGCCTTTCCCTCGACCACTTCAAAGGAAACCTCGTTTCCCTTAACAGCGGGAAGGCAATGCATAAAAATAGTGTCCTGCCTTCCGGTTTTTGCCATAAGCTTCTCGTTTACCTGGTAGGGTTTTAACAGGTCATACCTTTCCTTCAGTTTCTCTTCCTCTCCCATGGAAACCCATACATCCGTATAGACTGCATGAGCTCCTTTTACACCCCTGTCCGCATCGTCCGTTATCTCTATATCAGAACCTGTATCCGAAGCATATTCCCTGCACAGATCGACAAGCTCCTTGTGCGGGAAGAGATCCTTCGGTGCGGTTACGGAAAAATTAATCCCCATCTTCGAACAGCCTATAAGCAGAGAATTGGCCACATTGTTTCTGCCGTCACCGACAAAAGCCAGCTTAACACCCTTAAACGAACCGAATTCTTCCTCTATGGTCATCAAATCGGCAAGTATCTGGGTAGGATGGTACATATCCGTTAAACCATTATATACGGGCACTCCGGAATATTCGGCAAGCTTTTCTACGGTTTTATGCTTAAAACCCCTGAACTGAATAGCATCGAACATTCTTCCCAGGACTCTTGCCGTATCTTCTATCGATTCTTTTGCCCCCAGCTGAATATCGTCACCGGAGAGAAAAACAGGGTATCCCCCCTCCTCCCCGAATGCAGTTTCGAAAGCACACCTTGTACGTGTGGAACGCTTCTCAAAAAGCAGGGCAAGGGTTTTGCCCTTAAACCTCTGCTGATAATTTCCGGCTTTTCTCTCCCTCTTTACCTCGCGGGAAACATCGAGTAAAAACCGTATCTCTCCTTCTGAGAAATTTTTTAATGTTAAAAGTGAGCGTCCCTTAAGATTAAAAGCCATACAGCCCCCTATATAAAGATATTTTATTTACAATTTTTTAACACAGATGCAAGCTTTTCGGTTATAAGTTCCCGAAGCGAAGGCTCACCGATCTCTTCCAGTTCATAATCCACTTTAAGCATCTCTTTATCGATCTTTATAATCCTGGTAAGATCGACAGGAGTCGCAATAATCACCAATTCCGCAGGAACATGATTAATAGTTTTTTCCAGGTCTCTTATCTGTTCTTCTCCGTATCCGACTGCAGGCAGAACAGGCCCTATATCCGGATATTTTTCGTACAACAACTTTACCTTACCAGCCGTATATTCCCTCGGGTCTATTATCTCTCCGGCTCCGAACCTTTTTGCGGCAATTACACCGGCTCCGAATTTCATCCCGCCATGCGTAAGTGTCGGCCCGTCTTCCACAACAAGAACCTTTTTCCCCTTTATTGCTTCACGGTTTTTCATAAAAATCGGCGATGCCGCCTCTATAACCGCAGCAGACGGATTTAACAGATCTATACTTTCTCTTACACGTAATACGTCGTTATAATCAGCCGTATCCACTTTATTAATTACCACAATATCAGCAAGTATAAGATTTATTCTGCCGGGGTAGTAGTTAAGTTCGTGCCCCGCCCTGAAAGGATCTGTAACGGTTATATGGATATCCGGTTTAAAAAACGGAAGATCATTATTCCCCCCGTCCCACAGAATTATATCCGCCTCTTTCTCGGCGCTGCGCAGTATTTTCCCGTAATCGACTCCCGCATATACGACAAAACCCTGCCGGATATGAGGCTCATACTCCTCCATTTCCTCTATGGTACAATGCTGATCCTCCATGTCCTTAATGGTTTCGAACCTCTGGACCTCCTGGGCTTTTAAATATCCATACGGCATAGGATGTCTTACAACAACAACTCTACTGCCCATTTCTTTTAAGATATTTGCTATTCTTCGTGTAGTCTGGCTCTTGCCGCATCCGGTTCTTACCGCACAGATCGCAATAACAGGTACATTCGATTCGAGCATGGTCTGTCCGGCTCCGAGCAGTTTAAAATCCGCACCGAGCGATAAAGCCATTGCCGCCCGCTCCATAACATACTGGTTGGAAACATCGGAGTAGGAGAATACGACTTCCTCTATTTTATGATCTTTAATCAACCTGGGAAGCTGCTCCTCGCTCACTATAGGAATACCTTCGGGGTAATTCCGCCCTGCAAGTTCCGGAGGGTATAACCTCTCATCTATGTCCGGTATCTGGGCTGCCGTAAAAGCAACTACATTAATATCCGTATTATCCCTGTAGAGTACATTAAAATTATGAAAATCCCTTCCCGCGGCCCCCATAATAAGGATGTTTTTCTTTCCCATGGCCATAAAATTACACAGAAAGCGTATATGTTTCAAGATGCTAATCCGCTTTATTACGATTTAATAAATACACGCTTCCTCGGTGAGAAAATAAATACGACAATAAAGATCACGGTACAGGTTAAAACAATTGCCGCTCCGGATGCTATGTTAAAATAGTAAGAAAAATACAAACCGGTTACACTCGATACCGTTCCGAAAACCGCGCTTAAGATCATCATGGACGGAAGGCGGTTTGTAAGCAGATAAGCACTTGCAGCGGGAGTAATTAACATTGCAACCATCAGTGCCACACCTACAATCTGAAAAGATACGACAACCACCAAAGTTATCATAAACAACAGCATGAACTGAAAAAACCTTAAAGGAATTCTTAAGGTCTTTGCAAGTACCGGATCAAAAACGGTTACAAGGAATTCCTTGTAAAACAGAATTATCATAAGCAGAACAGCAAAGCCGACAATAACGGCAAGCACTATATCCTGCCTCGAGACCCCGAGGATATCACCGAACAGAAAATGGGTTAAATCTATGCTGTAATTTCTCACAGAAGATATTATGGCAATTCCAAGGGCAAACATCCCTGCAAAAATAATCCCAATAGCGGTATCCTCCTTTAACTGCCCTCCCTTTGTGATAAGGCCGATTCCGGTTGCGGTAAACAGCCCGGCAATAAGACTCCCCCAGAAAAGGGGAAGCGTCGCGGTACCTCCGATAAAATAGGCAATGGCAATCCCGGGAAGCACTGCATGTGCAAGAGCATCTCCTAAAAAAGCAAGCCCCTTAAGAACGACATAAGTACCGACTACGGAACAGATTATTCCCACTATAATCGAACCTGTAAGGCTCCGCACCATAAACGGATATTTAAGAGGACCGGCAAGAACACCGATAAACCGATATATCATCTAACGCTCCTCCCCGTGGCTGCAGCACGTATCATTAACCGCTACGATTCCGTTATCGGACCCGATAACGGCAAGATGACCCCCGAAAGTACTTAAAAGATATTTTTTGTTCATTACCTCTTTTCCCGATCCGATAACAATCACCTTTTTATTGAGAAGTATTATTTTCGGAAAGTTTTTTCCTGCGGCGTTTAAATTATGTGTCGATACAAGTATTGTTACACCTTTTTCTTCGGAAAGATATTCGATAATCCTGTATATATCCTGCTGTGAAGCAGCATCTAATCCGGCAAGCGGTTCGTCCATAAGTAAAAGTCCGGCATCCTGTGCTATTGCACGTGCAAGGAAAACCCTCTGTCTCTGCCCTCCCGAGAGCATACCTATCTGTCTGTCTGCAAACTCTGCCATCTTTACAATACCGAGAGCATAAAATACAACTCCCTTATCCTGCCCGGAAGGCCTTTTAAAAAGCCCTATCCTGCCTGTTCTCCCCATCATTACAACATCATAAACCGTTACGGGAAAGTTCCAGTCTATCATACTCGACTGCGGTACATAGCCTATGCAGATATGTGCCAGAGGTTTATCACCATATACAAAGATGTTTCCGGAACCGGGCCGTATCGTACCTGTGATTGTCTTGAACAGTGTACTTTTACCGGCTCCGTTAGGCCCCACTACGGCAATCCTCTCTCCCTTTTTAACGGAAAAAGAGATGTTATCCAGTATTGTCTCTGCCCCGAATTTTACCGTAACATCTTTTAATTCAAGTACGGGCTTCGATGTATCATGTTCCAGGTGATGCTTCATTTAAGGTTCTCCGCAATTTCAGACACATCGTATCTTATAAGCTTTTCATACGTATCCACCTCTCCGCCCGGGGGATCGAGCGTTCCCGTGTAAATAGGAACAAGAGCAGCTTTCGTATCCCTTGCTATTTCCCGTGCAATACGCATGTTGGAAAATTTGCCGATAAAAACAGCAGGAATCCTGTTTTTTCTCATCGAAGAAATCAATTCGGAGATATCCCTTGCGGAAGGTTCGGCAGCAGTAGAAGAGCTCTTATAAATTGTACCAAAAACCTTAAAATTGTACCTGTCCGCAAAATATCCCAGAAAGAAATGGTCCGTAACAAGCCTTCGCTTCCGTAAGGGGATACCGCTTAACTTTACAGCGACCCATTTATCCAGCTTCATAATCTTTTTAATGTAAGACGATGCATTTTCGGAATAGTAGTTTTTATTTGCAGCGTCTAGTCCGCTTAAGGTTTCGTCTATTTTTTTTATCCAGTATATGACATTTACAGGCGAAAACCACACATGCGGATCAGGTTCTCCTTTCTCCGTAACGCTCTTTCTAAGTTTAATTCCTTCGGAGAGGGAAACAACCTTAACACCGGATACAATATTTTTCATAACGCTGCCCATAAACTCTTCCAGCCCGGCGCCATTAATAAATACAACATCGGCAGATGATATCTCAGCCAGGTCTGCAGGCCGCGGCTGGAAAGTATGGGGACTTGTTCCGGCCGGTATCAGAACCGAAAGATTAATTTTATTCCCGCCTATATTCGACACCACATCCCCCACAATATCTGTCGTAGCGACAACTTCGATTCCATTCCGCACTGGTTTATTACTTAAACTTTTAACGGAAGTTATACCTGTTTTTCCCGTGCTCCCCGCTTTTTTCCCGGAACAGCCCGATAAGGAAACAGCGATCAGCAAACTTACCGCAAATAAAATCAGAGGTACCAGGAAAAATATAGAATGCCTCCGTACTTCCGTATAATCTTTTCGTTTCATAGTTTTTCCTCCGGGTCCTCCTCTTTTCGTGAAACCTGCTTTCAGTATCTTAGATGTTTCACCTTTTCGTGCCGCCTGTTTAACGATTCCATGGCGGCAATACCGATTTCCAGATGGAGGTCTGTATATTTCTTTGTTACTTCCTTATCCTTCTGTTCTGTCTTTACTCCTTCGGGTACCATCGGTGTATCGGAAACAAGAAGAAGCGCTCCTCTCGGAATCTCGTTAAAATGGCCTACAACAAAGAGTGTCGCTGTTTCCATATCTATTCCTATTACCCTTATCCTGCGCAGGTACTCTTTAAAACTCTCATCCCATTCCCATACCCTTCTGTTTGTAGTATATATAACACCGGTTCTGTAATCCTGGTCTTTTTTGACAATTTCTTCGGCAACAAGGCTGTGGAGCCGAAACGAGGGCAGGGCCGGCACCTCGAAGGGATAATAATCGAGCCCCGTTCCTTCACCGCGTATTGCCGCTATCGGCAGAACAAAATAACCGATATCGACACTTTTTTTTAATCCCCCGCACTTGCCGAGAAAGAGAACGGCATCCGGTTTTATTCCGCTTAGAAGGTCCATAACCGTAGCCGCATTGGGAGAACCGATACCGAAATTGATCATCGTTATTCCCTCCTGATTCGTACAGGCCTGCATCGGACCTCCTGCCCCGTATACATGCGCTTTAAAACGCTCTGCAAATCTTTCCAGATAATTGTAAAAATTCGTTAACAGTATAAGTTTACCGAATTTGTCAAGCGGCATTCCCGTATATCTCGGAAGCCAGTCTTTAACTATATTTTCTCTCGATAATTTTTCCATACGTTTAAATATAACAAGAAAGGGAGATTTTGCAAAACAGTTGATATATTCCGGTTAACGGAGCTCGATAGTCCCGAAGCAGAGCTGAAGCTCAGTATCCGGAAACCACAAAGAGCCGGCAACGATTCTTATTCTCTCCGGGCCGGCATCCCATGAAGGCGGATATGCAGCGGTTGATTTTCTGCATTCGGGATGATGCCGGTCTTTAAGGGTTTGCGTGTACTCTTACTACGCAAAAATCATTACAAATGTATTGCCTGCTCCAGTTGATTGTTATAAAGCCCTCTATCTATTCCATTTTCTATTCTTTCAAATCTTTTCAAGTACTCCAGATTTTCAACAGAATCTATTACAAACTTTTCTTTTGCATTAAATGACCCAAACAGCTGCTTTTGTTTTTTATTCATTTTTGAATTAAATTTTGATTCTATTAGAGTATCTGCATTTTTAATATAAAAATCTATTTCTATACCATTTTCATATAGATAATAAATTTCATTATGTCTCAATTTTAAATATAT
>QILZ01000193.1 GCA_003233545.1 Spirochaetales bacterium | reverse complement strand
TTTTGATTAAGGAATTCGAAGGAAAAAATGAAGAAGAAGCTATAAATAATGCGATAGAAGCTTTGGGATTAAACAGGGAAGATATAGATGTCGAAAAGGTAGAGGCTATAAAGTCAGGCTTTCTCTTTCGCGGGGGAAAAGTAAAAATACGGGTACACTATAATGATGACTTTACGGATGTTGATAATTCAGATGAAAAGATCCGCGATTTTATTGAAGGCTTAATAAAACGTATGGATCTGGATGGTGAGGTAAGAATAATAGAAAAGAATGATAGTAAAATCAAACTGGATATTATTTCCGATGACAGCGGTATTATTATAGGAAAACAGGGAAAAACATTGGATGCAATCCAGTTGATTTCGAATATAGTTGCTACGCGAAGTGATGATCATCTTAAGGTAATTATCGATTCCGAGGATTATAGAAAGAGAAGAGAAGAAAGTATTGTTCAATTTGCAAAAAGGACAGCCCTGCAGGTCAGGAAAACAAAGAATTCGAGGCTTCTCGATCCCATGAATCCTTTTGAGCGAAGGCTTGTTCATACGGCTTTAAGCAGTTTCGATGATATCGAGACCATAAGTGAAGGTGAGGGATTGTATAAACAGGTTCGTATTCTATACAGGGGAGGGATTCAGCAGTACTAATAGTTCAGTATAATCCGGTCGTAACGTTTTCTCTGTGTTATTTTTATAAAGAGTGTTTTTGTATATTTATCGTAGAACCAGCCGTTCGGATAACGATAGTAGGAGGGGTCCTGTTTCCATCTGATCCCGTGGATAATAATTTCTTTAAATGGTTTTATTCCCTGAATTAAAATAAAATGGGCCTGCCGTACGGGGTAGGCAAGAGTAAAAACGTAACTTTTATTGGATATGGATATCCGCTTAATCCCGGCAGTTGTCCATATCCATGTTCCGGGTTCCAGATATTTAAAAAGAGGCGTCTCCTCCGGATAATAGGATTTTAACAGTCCGGCGATTGCAGGGTATATATCTTCCGGCAGTATATAACCTTTTTTTTCTGTAATCTGCTTTTTCGTATTAAGACGGATGTTTAACGGAAGAATGCCTTTGTTATCCGTAAGTGACAGGGAAGAAGCGATTAGTTTTCTTCCTATGAAAAGGTATTTCTCTTTTTCCGGCAATTTATCGATCGATAGATTTAACATCTTTAAAATAAGTATCCCGGCCCTGAAGGTTAGGTTAATATTTATTGTATTTCCGCCGGCCTGTTTTTTATTATTCTTTTTATTATCTGTGATAAAAACTTTGTCTTTGTAAGGTATGAGATCCGGCAGTATCTTCCCGTTTATGATTTTTAAAATCCGGTTATTGTAGTTTCCATTGTTTACAAGATTTTTTGATATTTCAATGTAGTAATTTAAGAGGTTAAGGCTTGTTTTGATATCTTCCTGTGAAAAATCGATAGTTTCTGCAAATCCGGTAAGTTCCTGTATCAAAAAAAAGGGTCCCCTGTCGAGTATAACCGTAACAAGATTCTGATTATCGAACACGGACTTATCAAGGGTTTTAACTTTTTCTCTTATCCCGGTAATTCTTTTAGAATCCTGTTCCTGTAAATTTGATGAATATTTTTTTAACCCTCCATAGAATACACTTGTAATAAAGGGTATGTTTTTACCCGGCCTGTCTTTTATTTCTCTCCTGATAATTTTAAGCATACTTTCGAATACGGTCCTGTACTCATTACGGTCGATCGATGCCGATAATGCCGATGCAACGATTTTTTCGTTAAAAAATATTCTTTTATCGGGATTTCTCCATCCGTTCTTTTTTCTGTCGAGTCTCGTTTTTATCCATCCGGTGTATGCTTTTCCCGTATATGCTTTTATTGTTCCTGTAAACGATTCGGCATCGACCGGAGTAAGATGTTCGGAGTACCAGGCGAGGTAGGGGTTAAAATTATCTCTGCTGCGGAATGTATTAATATCTATAATATTTTTTTTATCAATTTTTGTGTATCTTAACAGGATATTGTCTTTATTCTTATCGATCGAAGAACCTTCGGGTAAAGAGAGATAAACGGATGAAGAACCGTTTTTCCATAGCATGACCGGGATATTATTGACAACCTTTTTATACTCCGAATTAATGTTAAAGGGAATGGATATTACAGTACGGTTATCTTTATCCGAAACCAAAGGTGCGGTAACCTTTACTTTTAGTGTATTCTCCGGTTCTCCTCTGCCAATGAATTCTATCGAAATTCCTCTGTCGTATTTCAGAATTATTCCGTCGCTTAAAAACTTGTAATTTATAATTGAAAGATCACTTGTAAGATTGTTTATTATAAGCCGGAGGGGAGTTTTTTTTGAAAATGAGAATAACAATTTGTTGTATTCTATATTTACTTTTTTTATCGATACGGGTTTAAATCCTGTACCTCTGCTTTTTTCAATAAGGATATGAGTATTACCCATGTCCTTCCGTATTGTCTCGCTGCCTCTGAATTGAAGATAGAGAAAAAGAAATATAATTACAATATAGATTACAGGAATGATATAGTATAGTTTTGAGATGCTCTTCTTCATATTTTTACGTATTCTAACAGTTGCCGTTGAATGATTCAACTGCATTCATCTTGCTCATTTTTTTAAATGAGTATATAGTAGCTTCCTAATAATGATACGGACAACAGACTCAAAACAGTACACCGGGAATAATTATTTTTTTCTTTTTATTCTTCTTATTATTTTATCCTCATGTGCAACCGGACCTAAAGTTACTCCGGCAGGGGAAATGTATGACAGGATGATAAATGATATAAAACTTGGTAACGGAGAAAAGGCCCTTGGGGATTTCGAAGATCTGCCCGAAGGCTTTAGGAAGAATGCGAATAATCAGATTCTCCATGCAAAGATATTGGTCTCTTTAAGCAGATTTAAAGAAGCGGAGAATATTTTATCCGCTGTAGTAAAGGACGATTCTAATAATACCGACGCACTTTTCAGCCTTTCCCTGGTTTATGGTTATCAAAATAGAATAAAAGCGCAGGAATTAATTTTAAAGAAGATTATTAAGATCGATCCGCGTTATACTGCTGCATATTCTTCCCTCGGACAATTGTATCTCTACGGAAGCGGTGCGGATAAAAATAAAATTAAACAAGCATCCGTATTCTTTAACAGGGCACTGGAGCTGGATTCCGAAAATACTCCTGCATTATCCGGCATTGCTTTTATTAATAAAAAAGAAAAAAATTATACCGAATCGCTGGAATATTATAATAGGGCGGTAAAAACCGATATTAAAAATCCGTACATTTATTTAGACAGGGCATCGGTAAAAAAACGTCTTAATGACACTGAAGGGGCATTAGAAGATTTGAATACTGCCGTTAAACTTGCACCCGGATATTACTGGTCTTATATAGACAGGGGAATTATATACCTCGATATTAACAGAACCAAACCGGCATTAAAGGATTTTAACAGCGCAATTAAGGTGGATTCTTCCGATTTTGTTGCCTATGCGTATAAAGCGGGTATCCTTTACAGTACCACCACATTGCTCGATGAAACTATAGAAACTTACAGGAAACTCATAAGCTTAAAACCTGAATACTATTTTGCATATTCTCCTCTCGGAGTTCTTTACTACATTAAAGGGAAATGGGAGGAATCGATTCGTTTTTTTAAAAAGGCCTATTCATACGAAACAAAAGAATTTGCATATCCTCTGCTTATCACATTGGCATACCGGTATGCAGGAGAAAAAGACATGGCAGAGAAATATCTGGAAAAAGAAATAGTTAATTTACCCCGGAATTCCTGGTACTACCATACGGCTCGATTTTTACTTAATCCCATGAGGGATATTTTTATAATTCGGATGGCCGGCAATGAAAGTAATAGACTGGTACGGGAAAGAATATTATTTTATATTGCATCCCAGTACAGGCTGATGAAAAGATTTTCATCGTCTTCGACTTATTTTTTAGAAGTGGCGGATTCGGGTTTAAAGGGTAAACCCGAATTTAAAATAGCGAGGGAACAAATACGATTAAACAAAGGCGGGTCATGAAAAGATGGAAAAAGCATTAACGCGCGTTTCTATACCGGGTAAAGAGATAATACTTATAGGTACTGCTCATGTATCCAAAGAGAGCATTACGGAAGTTCAGGAAGTTATACGCGAAGAAAAGCCGGATGGGGTTTGTGTGGAGATCGATCAGTCCAGATATAAATCGTTAACGGAAGGAGCTTCCTGGAGTAATCTGGATGTTATAAAGATTCTAAAAGAGAGAAAAGGATTTCTTCTCCTTGCAAATCTTGTTCTCTCCTCCTTTCAGAAGAGGCTTGGTCTGGATCTCGGTGTTAAACCAGGAGAAGAGATGCTGGCTGCAGTATCCGCTGCAAAAGAATCGGGTATTCCGTTTTCACTTTGCGACAGGGAAATTCAGATAACATTAAGAAGAGCCTGGGCGAAATCTAACTTCTGGTCTAAGAATAAAATGCTCGCCGTCCTTTTCGGTTCCATTTTCAGCAATGAAAAGCTTAAGGCGGAAGAAATAGAGAAACTTAAGGAAAAGAATATGCTTCAGAATATGCTGGAAGAATTATCCGGCTTTCTGCCTTCTGTAAAAGAGGTTCTGATAGATGAGAGGGATCAGTACCTTGCAACCAAAATATTTAAAACCGGCGGTGAAAAATTGGTTGCCGTGGTCGGTGCAGGGCATGTGGAAGGAATCGTAAAAAATCTTAAGAAACTCGAAGCTCTGGATATCGATGAAAATGATCTGAAAAGTCTGGAAACTATTCCTAAAAAAGGTATTGCCGGTAAAATTCTACCGTGGGTTATACCGGTATTAATTCTCGGGCTTATAGGCTTTGGTTTTTTCCGTCACGGATGGCAGGTAAGTGTTGCAATGCTGTGGAAATGGATTCTTATTAACGGCAGTCTCTCGGCCATCGGCTCTATAATTGCTCTTGCCCATCCCCTTACAATTATAACGGCGTTTTTGGCTTCGCCCATCACATCTATGAATCCGACAATCGGAGTCGGTATCTTTACAGGTATTGTCGAGGCTGTTATAAGACGTCCCAGGGTTATTGATTTTGAAAATTTAAGTGAAGATATAACGAGTATAAGGGGTTTTTTCAGAAACAGATTTACCCACATTTTTGTTGTTTTCTTTATGTCGAGCCTTGGAAGTTCGATTGGTACTTTTGTGGCGATTCCTTTTCTGGCAAAGTTGCTTCATTGATTTATTATTTGTAAATTATATTTAACGGAGGAGATACCGGTGGATCAAATTGTGAATGAGGTATTGCCTTTTAAGGCAATTTCATATAACCCGGCTGTAATCGGCAATATAGGACATTGTCTTGCACAGCCGTATGACGTTGTTTCCGAGGAGCTTGTGGAACGGTACTATAGTCAATGTCCGTACAATGTTATTCGTCTTACTTTAAATAAAAAAATGGTGTCGGATAACGAAACAACCAACAGGTATACAAGGGCCCGGGCTATTTTTGATGACTGGATGAGGAAAGGTGTCCTGATAGAATCGGAAAAACCTTTGTTCTGGGCCTATGAACAGGAATTTACTGTTCCGGACGGAAAGGACATGGGGGTTAAGAAAGTACTCGATGGTTTTATCGGGCTTGTCAGATTAAGGGATTACAGCGAAAGAGCTATATTACCGCATGAAAAAGTGCTTAAAAAGCCTCTGGAGGATAGAATCAAACTGGCAGAAACCACCAAAGTACAGCTCGAGTATATATGGGGAATCTATAATGATAATAATATGCTCGTTGATAATATGCTGCAGGAGAAAAAGGACAGGAAACTTTTTGTAGATTACTATGACGAGCCGGATGGAGTTACTCACAGATTATGGAAAGTGGAAGATAAAGCTGATATCGAGCTTATAAAGAGTACCCTCGGAGGGCGGAAAATATATCTCGCAGACGGTCATCACAGGTATCAGGCAATGCTCGAGGTACGGAACAGGATGCGGAAACTTTATCCGAATGCGGGTCCGAATGCTCCGTGGGAATATATTATTATGTACCTCGTTAATATGAAAAATGCGGGTTTAACCATACTGCCCACACACAGGCTGCTTCATGATTTAAAAATCAATAACCTGGATGGGTTAAGCAACAGGATAGAAAAATATTTTCATGTAAAGAGTTACCCTTTCCACAATGGAGAAGAAAAGAAAGCGAGAGCGGACTGTCTTGAGGATCTAAAAAAAACAGGTTCCGAGGAGCACAAATTTTGTGCATATATAAAAAAAATAAATCGCTACTATCTGCTTAAACTTAAAAATTCCGAGGCCTATGAAAGGCTTATCGATATGCCGTACTCTTCGGACTGGAAGCTTCTCGATGTAAATATAATTAATACATTGCTCTTCCGGAAAATATTGGGATTAACCGAAGATTCATTATCGGACCAGACGAATATTACCTATGTCAAGGATATTAACGGAGCTTTGATGAGTGTCCGGCAAGGGAAAAGTCAGGTTGCTCTTATTCTTAACTCTCCGGAGTTAAAGGATATTATAAATGTTGCCGGAAACGGAGAGAGGATGCCGAGAAAGGCAACCTACTTTTATCCGAAACCTCTTTCGGGGCTTGTATTCTACAGGATAGCATAGTTAAAGAAACAAATCTTGTAAGGAAATAGAAAAGAGGATAGTATTAACCCATGGTAACAAAGGATATGATTAAAAAACTCCCCAAGGTGGAACTGCACGACCATTTTGACGGGGGTTTAAGGCCTTCCACGATTATTGAGCTGGCAAAAGAGTACGGAGTTAAGCTTCCTTCTTACGATAAGGAAGAACTTGCAGGCTGGTTTCACAGGGGTTCCGACAGGAAGAGTCTTGCCCTTTACCTCGAAGGATTCGGCATTACACTTTCCGTGCTTCAGACAAAGGAGGCACTAAAGAGGGTTGCACGTGAGGCAATCGAGGATCTTGCCCTGGAGAATGTTGTTTATGCGGAGATAAGATTTGCACCGATTTTAAACCTGCAGAAAGGGCTGAACCTGGAAACCGTAGTGGAATCCGTGCTCGAGGGGTTGGAGGAAGGAAAAAAGAAAACAGGAGTGGAGTACGGATTAATCCTCTGTGCAATGCGCGATCAGAGGGTGTCGCTGGAAACCGCAGAGCTTGCCGTTGCATTCCGCGGACGGGGAGTAGTCGGATTCGATCTCGCAGGCGACGAATACGGGCATCCGCCTAAAAAGCATCTCGATGCTTTCGAGTATATAAGGAGTAAGAATTTTAATATAACGATACATGCGGGGGAAGCCTTTGGAATGGAATCTATCTGGCAGGCGGTTCAGATATGCGGCGCCCACAGGATAGGGCATGCTGCACGTCTCGTCGAGGATATGGTTGTGCATGGTACCCGGATAGAAAAAATGGGATCTCTTTCGAACTTTATCAGGGATAAGCGTATACCTCTCGAAATGTGTCTGTCTTCCAATATTCAGACAGGAGCTGCGAAATCCTTCGATGAACATCCTTTTCAT
This sequence comes from Spirochaetales bacterium, assembly GCA_003233545.1. Lineage (GTDB taxonomy): Bacteria > Spirochaetota > Spirochaetia > SZUA-6 > SZUA-6 > SZUA-6. Next base: position 77 of record QILZ01000193.1, on the reverse strand, counting down.
ATATATTTCAGGAATCATTTTCGGGTAATGCTAAGCACGGATAACAGGTTGATGAGTAATACCAATTTAACAAAGGA
>QILZ01000302.1 GCA_003233545.1 Spirochaetales bacterium | reverse complement strand
TTTCTCCAGAGATTTAAATCTCTGGGATTTAATGTATATCTGTTTGCGGATATACAGGAACCTGTTCAGCGCTTTAATTTTATAAACCCCGATATCATATTAATGGACGGGGACGGAGCGGAGAAAGAATGGAAGCTTCTTCTTAAGGGCATTTCCTCTGCACAAAAGAAAATTACATTCATTCTGTTAAAAAGCGGCATATCCATAGATGAAGCAAATGAAGCTGTTGCGCTGGGAGTATCGGGAATCATTTTAAAACCATTTAATCCTACCGAACATATAAAAAAGATTATAGAAATAATATATAATAATCGCTCCTATGTTTTAAAAAGGGATAATCCGAGATTCTATCCCGATATCGATGATCGTGGTACCCTGAAATATTTCGATTCTGAAAAAAATGAACTTGTAACGTTTTCCGTGATAAATATTTCGAGAAGAGGTGCGTTACTGCAGTTAATCCATCCGCCTGTTAAAGAAGAGCTCCAGCCGGGTTACAGAATCATCGATGCCGAACTTAACATACACAACATGGAACTCAAAATCATATGCAGTATTTTACACAGAAAAGAACAATTTCTGGGAATTATTTTTGAAGATATCAGATCAGGGAAAAACGAACTGTATAAATTCCTTGACACCCTTGCTAATAATATCTTTGGTACAGTGAGGTTAAAGGGAAAATGGTAAACATGATTTTAATAATTATTCCACCCGTTGCAGCTGCTCTTACCTATCTTATCGGTTTTATCTGTTTTACCGGCGGACACTTTTCCAGAATCTATATCGCTCTTGTACACGGTATACTTACATTGGGAACTTTTCTTTTTCTGATCTCCGCAGTATATAAAAACAGAAAAATTAAAACTCTTAATCTTGCATGGTTATTCTTATTGATAGGCGTATTCCTCTTTATACCAAGCGGTATTTTACGATACTTTACCGGCGCAAAATATCCATGGTTATCCAATTTGCTTTTTTTAATATCTCTCGTTCCCGTAATTGTTTTTATTCGTCTTATTTCCAGGCCGATGCACTTTTTTTTCTATTCCAGATCAACAAAATTCTATAATAACCTTATAATCCTTGGTATTCTTGTAATTATTCTTGCCGCATTTATCATACCTATTTTCACGAACTTTAACAAATCCATTTCTCATGAGAAGGGAGTTGTTTACCTGAATTATTTAAGGCCTCTATTTAATATCCTCCTCATAACCCCGATAAGCGGCATTCTTTTAATTTTCGGTATAAAATCCGATAATCTTCCTTACCTGCTTATCGGACTCGGGTTCTTCTTTGCTCTTTTAAGCGACATACTTATGCATTATTTTCTTCTTTCCGGAATCACCGCTTTTCGCACATTTTCCTCTCTTTCCGGAACAGCCGAACTGGTATACCTTATGCTTGCAGGTTTAACGGAAACCTTAAAGAATAAAACAACCGGTACATCATCCGAATCTATTAAATAATAAGTGTAAGCAGTATATTACACCTATGAATATCAAAGCCTTATCCGACCGTTATATTCGCAATGCACATACTTCTTTTATAAAGATAAAACGGTCTTTTCCATTAACTATTATAAGTCTCGGGCACTTTACAAACGACCTGTATATGGGATTCTTATCTCTGCTCTATCCGGTGCTGATGGATAAATTTTCCCTTTCTCTCTCCCAGATAGGCTTAATAGCAATGACAGCATCGCTGGCATCATCCTTTCTACAGCCGGTATTCGGTTTTATTTTTGACAGGTATAAATCCTACCGGGCACCGGCAGTAGCTGTAATGATAACCGGCGTTTTTATAAGCCTCCTCGGTATTGCACCCAACTACCCGATGATTTTGGTTTTCCTGTTTCTCGGCTGTACAGGATCCGCTATATTTCATCCGAAAGGTGCCTCTATCGCACCCGTTTTTTCAGGAAACAGAAAAGAAATCGGCATGGCAATATTTAACGCCGGAGGAAACCTGGGTTACTCTTTCGGACCTTTACTTATTGCATCTTTTCTGACCATGTTCGGTTTAAGGAGAATGCCTTATCTCTCCGTTTTCGCAGCTGCTATTGCAGTTTTGATATTTTTAACCAATAAAAATCATGAGAAAGCTTATGAAAATCATAACAAAAAAACTCCTGTTCATAGATCCGGACAAAAATACAGGATTATTATCCTGTTGATTCTCACGACACTCTTTCTCACTGTAGGGGTACGCGGCATACTGACATTCTTACCAATCTTTCTCTCAACAATCGGAATAAAGGCGAATTCCATAGGCAAAATATTTACAATTATGCTTGCAGGCGGAGCCATAACAGCAATTCTGATAGGTAAACTGTCGATAAAAAAAGGCAAGAAAATATTTATACTTTCATCTGCGGTTCTGAGTTCCCCTCTGCTCTATATAGCGATCATTCTGTTAACTCATTCTTCTACTTATTCCATAGGTCTTCTTTTGCTCATTCTCGGAGGAATACCCTTAACATACTCAAATGCAATCACTATTATTTTTGTTCAAATGCATTCAGCCGATTCTCCGGCCTTCAGTTCCAGCCTTCTTATGGGCTTTGCCTGGGGCATGTCGGGCCTGTCCATGCTTCTGTTTGGGTTTTTGGGGGATATTGTGGGGATAAAAACCATGCTCATGATAATCGTATCGATACCGATCCTCGGTGCTATTCCTGCGATGATGCTTCCGAATGAATAGTCCTATACTATTCCCAGAGCATCTCTCCGTTTATATAAAATGTTTCCTCTGTTTCCAGAATATCAGAACCCACTATTCTGTTAATTGCATTTAAATATGCTCCCGCACTTGCTTCGATAACATCCGTACTGCCGAAATGTCCGTGAAAGCGCCTTCCCTTATACTGAAGTGTTACGGTTATCTCTGCCCTTGCATCCAGCCCTTCCGTAACCATATTCACAGTATATAATAAAAGTTCCGGTTGAAACCCCGCTACTTTATCTATTGCCTTACAGAGAGCATCGACCGGTCCGGCACCGTGGGAAGACTCTATATACCGGTTTTGATCTTTTACTATTTCCACTATCCCAACGGGCAGTACGGATGTTCCTGTCATAACACTGAATGATTTAAGCCTGTACTTAGGCTTGGCTTCGATTTTAATATCTTCCATTATTGCTTCCAATTCGGAAATATAAATATATCCCTGACGGTCAACGGTTTTTTTTACAATATCAAAGAGCCTTTCAATATCCGTACCGTCTTCATAAAACTTAAAATCTTTAAGTTTCTCCGTGAAATCAGATATATTTAATTCTTTATCGGTAAAGAGTTCATTCGACTGCTGGCCGGATGTACTCGATGTCAGGAGTTTTTTAAAGTTGTCCGTCAGAGCGGACCGCGATCTTGAGCCTTCAGGCTCCGTATAAGCGCACCTGCCGATAATAGGTTTATTAAGATGAGGCGTGATCCCCGTTAAATGGCTGACAAGCTGTGCTGTTTCGCCAATCTGTTTAAGTTTAATCCCATGTCCCAGATCATACTCTTTTTTTAAGGCTTCCAGGGCAAAGGCAACTTCTTCCAGAGGGGTATTACCGGCTCTGGCGCCGATTCCCCCGACAGTAACTTCCACATGGGCTGCACCGTTTAAAACCGCGGAGATAGTGTCTGCAGTGGCTACCCCGAAATCATTATGAAAATGAACACCCAATAGAATTCCCTTTTCTGTGTACTTTACTATCTTTTCTGAAATATCTCCTATTATTTTCCGTACCTGAAAGGGAAATAATATTCCGTTTGTATCAGCGAGACTCACCGTATTTACACCGGATTCACATGCAGTCTCTATGGCATCGAACATAAAATCCTTGTCACAATGAGGAAATTCACTAAAGGAAAACTGTACTCTTGTATCCGCCTTTACTGCCGTTTCTACAGATTTTTTGATCATTTCCAATGCCTGCAGTTTGCTTTTCTTAAGAACATCATTTAAAAATTGATTTGAGACCGGCATAAAAATATGCAGGTACTTTCTGGAAGCCGTACTTAAAATCTTCAGTGTTTCTTCTATATCACTTACAATAGCCCTGCTTAGAGCAGAAATATAAGGCCCTCTGACCTCTCTGCCGATAAGGCTTATACATTCCCTATCCCTTTTGGATTTAACAGGATAACCCGCATCGATTATATCCACTCCCAGCCGGACCAGTTGATGAGCAATTTCGAGTTTGTCGTTTAGATTCATAACAATAAAAGGAAGTTTATTGCCGTCTCTTAAAGTTGTGTCTAAAAACTCAATTTTCCGCATAGAAGCTATCCCTCCTATACCATAATAACGTTTATCCTCAATTATTTAAAGCTCATTTACATATTGAACTAAGTAAAAAATAATGGTAGCTAAAGAGAGTTAACAGATTAAATAAAAGGATTATATATATGAACAGTGTGGATATTATCACTACAGCGTATTATGCAGAGGGTGTAAACTTTGCAGGAAAAACAGCAGTAATTATTGATATCTTAAGAGCTTCGACTACCATTATTACACTTTTAGAGAATGGCATTAAAACAGTCAAGCCTGTCGGAACATTAGAAGAAGCATATGGATATAAAGAAAAAAATACAAATTCACTGCTTATAGGAGAGAGAAAGGGCATGAAACCCGAAAAGTTCGATTACGGAAATTCACCTTACCTGCTTGCAAAAGAAATCTTTAATAAGAAACACGCTGTCATTACGACAACAAATGGAACCAGGGCACTGTTAAATACTCTTTCAGCGGATTACATTTTTATCGGAGCCTTGAGAAACATCAGAGCATTAAGCGCATGCATTCTTCGTGTAAACAAGCCGGCTGTTATTGTCTGTGCCGGCACGCCGGCACAGATTCGTATTTCTCTATCGAAGATTTTTATGCCGCAGGAATTCTCGTAAAATCTTTAATTCAAAACTCTCCGAAGAATAACCGGCCCGCACTTACCGATATATCGAACTTATCGCTCTTTACTGTAGAAATAGATAAAGACAGATTATTAAACGAGAAAACCTGTAAACATTACAGGCATCTGGCCGGGATAGGCTTTATAAAAGATATAGAATACGCTTTTTCGCTCAATAAATCGGATATCGTCCCTTATTATAATAAGAAAAAGGGTACCTTAAACATCTATACAAATTAACAGTAAACACCTCATGCTTCTACAATGGGAAATTTAATATAGAGGTTTGTCCCGGTTTCCTGTTTACTTTGAACATCTACGGTACCCCCGTTACGTTCGGCTATTGTTCTGCAGAAGTAAAGCCCCAGTCCTTCATGATTATATTTTGTGGTAAAAAAGGGATCGAATATTTTTTTAAGATTCAATTCATCGATACCTTTTCCACGATCATTAATTCTGATAATTACATCCCGCGGGTTTTCTATGTAGGATTCGATGAATATTTCATCATCCTTTTGATAACTACTTTCCATTGAATTTTCAATTCCATATACAAGCGCCTGTACTAATTCCCCCGGGAAACATCGTATTTTCACAGGATTCTTAACCGAATATTTAATTCTGCAGCCGTCATATTTTTTCTTTATCTCCCGGATCGTGTCCTTTATAATAGCTGTGGTATCGATAGTAACGGGCACGGATACCTTAGATCCGGTTAAGGAAACCAGTTTACGCACAAAGTTCCTGATCTGTATGCTGCCCTCTTGTGCAATACCGAGATATTTTTTTATTTCCGCTTTTTTCATATAAGTATCAGTCTCAGAATTTTTGATAATGCCGTCGATACTGTTTTCCAGTCCGACAAGAGCATTCGCTATATAATTTATGGGATTATTTATTTTATGCGCAATACCCGTTATCATGCCCCTTAGTTCCCTTAGCTTCTTTGTCTGGAAAGATTTCAGTCTCTCTTTGTTCAGTTCATCGATAATAAGCATCAGCTCCATATTTTTATTTTCCAGATGTGCCGAATATTGGAATCTTTTTTTAAAGTGGGTTTCATAAAACATTCTTTCCACAAGGCTCACAAGTCCGGCACGCAAAACGAACAGTAAGATAAATAAAATTGTAACCGTTACAAAACCTGATATTTTTTTCGTTAAACCATAATTTTTTATAAATACTGATGTAACAGGTTCATACAGCACGGTGAAAAAAGCAAAAGTAATAACCGCAAGTATCGCATATACCACATACCTTGCAGCAAAGAAATTTATATTAAATACACGGTGTTTCATAAGACCGACAATAAAAAGCAGGGGAACAAAGGTCAAAAACAGGTTTGCAAAATTGCCCATGCTTAAACGCATGCCGGGAAAATTACCCAGTATATACGGCAATTCATCGAGAAAAAAATAGACGGGCAGAGCTATAAGTACACCTGCGAGTATCCATTCTATCTGCCGCTTCTGACTATTATAAGAGGTCTTAAAATAAGAAGTTATAAGAAACACAAAATAAAGAATATATGCAATTCCATCAGCCAGATTACTGATTTTACCAAGCAGTCTGTAATGATTCAGCCAGATCTCATTCCCGCTTCCGCTCCAATGCCAGTAATAATACATCCTCACAGATGTAAATACGACATAAATCGAAACGATAGCACCAATAAAAATACCACGGAACAATTTTGAACCTTTTTTATAGGGAAAGTACAGTGCAAAAAAAACAAGCATCCATGAAGTAATCTTGCCAAGATGAATCAGCAGATTGGAAAAAAAACTTTCATAGTAAAAAGCTTTTAATGCCGTAAAAACGAGATAGAAAAGCGCCGCAAGAACAATAAAATTAGAAGCCGTATCATCAGGAAGAGTAAAGGTAAGATAAAAAATAGTAAAACTCAAAACGATAAGAAAAATTAATTCAAATAACCAATCCACCCTCGTCAAATTAAATACCGGCTGAATAAAAACAGATTTAACTTCTCCTCCTCTTATTATCTTAAGATGAACAAGGTGAAAATCATGTACCTTACTATCGCTTTTAACAACATCCCAGCTGTTTTTAACAGGATTACCGTTAATGCTTAGAATAATATCTTTATCCGGCTGCAGCCCGGCAGCAACAGCAGGCGAAAAAGGTGTTTTTGGTGAGAAAACGACCTTTCCATTTTTAACAATCACCTCGGGAAAATTAACAACAAGGCCTGTATTGGGTTTAATAATGTATCGAATAAAATACACATAGGCGATAATGCTGAATATAACCGATATAGAAAAGATGAGTATAAACCGCCATCGATATCTGAACATTTTACCAATTGCAGACTTATCCATTGTAATTACTATATAGTAGTATGATAGTATTGTCCAGCCTATTTATTTTTAAATCTTAATTCGCTTTAACCTTAAAATGGTTCTATTCTCATACTCACCGATTTCTATGAAATATCGTTTTAAAACCTCCGGTAAATAAATAAAGGCGTCCTCGGTAATGCAAAAATTTCCGGGTTGTGTAAATCTCTTCCCGAGATGAAATACGGAATTTATCGTATCCGAAATAATATGCCCCTTATTACTCTTTTCATAAATCATACTTCCCAAGTGCATGGCAGTACGAAAAGAAACGAATTTCGGAAATAAAGACTCTTCCACATCGAATATATTTTTAAAAAGATAGAGCCGGAAACCGAATATTCCCGCATTTCCTTTTTCCCCGTCAAAAGGAAACAGCACAATACCGCTAAAACCGGACCATATCCATATTTTGCCATTAAACTGTTTGCTTACTTTTTCCACATATCGTTTAAAGGTACCAATGGCTCTATCCAGATTACTCTTTCCCCATTGTTTCTCCAACTCTTCCTTCCCGTCCAATTCTATATACATTATGAAAAATTTATATTCTTCTCCGTTTTTAATTTCATCCCATCCTGTCGAAGGCAGATTTAAATTAGATTTAACATCGGAATAATCCTGTAAAGTATTATAATTGCGGTATTTTTTTAAGTAGTTTATAATCCTTCTGATCCGTTTTGGAAAACCATCTTTAATATTTACAGAATTATCTATATAATCCACCGCTCCGATATGAAAAAACTCCGAGGGATCGTTATATATACCTTCACTATCTATAACGGCCCAAAAGATATTTTCTTTCCCCGAAAGATATTCGATAGCTCTGCCTAATATGTTTCTATCCGTTAAACTAAGATAAATCAGCATTCTCTCGTTGCATTTTCTTAATATTCTTTTTAACTCCTGATAATCATAATACTCTACCGGCAGAGAACTCTTCTTTCCGCCTGTTAAGAAGTTTTTATACTTTTCAAGTTGTTCCGAACAAAAAAGTATTCGCATTAATCTTCCCAATCTAATGAGTAGCAGTATAAAAAGAGGCCGCTATCCATTTTAAAAGGCTTAAATAATTTCGCCAGCTTTCCGCCAAGATCAGAAAAAACTCCCCTGGACAGAACCAGACTGTTCGGACTGGTATAATCCGTTTCGATGCTTTCCAGCCTTCGTAATGTATCATTGTGAATAACACCGGTGTCAAAGATATAGTTAGAAGGACCTGTGTGAACAGCCATTCTTACCTCTAAATTCTCATTAAGCTTACAGTTTATTAAATTATACATAAATAGTTCCAGTAATATTTCCACACCGCAAAGTGCGGCATGAACATTCTTATTCGGCAGATAAAAGGCCCCAAGCCCGCCGTCCCCTTCCCAGTTCCAAACCCTCCCGTTTCTTTTTTCGATAATACTCTTAAATATTCGTTTTAAATCCGTGTATGTTTTTCTTATGACCTGGCCGGTATAGTTTCTTACAAGCCTGGAATTTGAAACAATATCTATCTTTATAAATGTAAATTCATAACCTTTTCCATTCTGTAAAATACCCCAGCTTTTTGTTTTTTTGCTCGAATCCTCGATAAATAAACCGTAAGGATCATAGTACTGGTAATGTAATCCTTCGATTTCCTTTAATATTTGAGGCAAATAATGTATCACAATCGTACGTCCCATGACGCCGTTTTTATCTACATCTATGAGTACTTCGATAAGTTTAAGAAACAATCCGAGTCTTTTTACATCCCCTATAATCTGATATGCAGCATTCTGCTGAGGAATGGGAATATTCTCAGGGAAACCTGATCTTTCATGAAGATTATACCGGGGTATAATCCTCTGAACAATCCTTTCCATCATTTGTACATTTAAAGATTGAGACAGAGCTTTAACAACGTATCGTTCCAATCGTGTACTGATCTTCATATACTTTAAGGATTTTAAAGTATAAAAAAATCACGGTCAAGCTTTCGCACATTTTTATACAGTTGACACAACCTCGAGGCATTGATATATTTCACCTATTCAAAAAAAATGGCGGCGTAGCTCAGGTGGTAGAGCAAGCGGCTCATATCCGCTGTGTCAGGGGTTCAAGTCCCTTCGCCGCTATTTTTTCTTTAAACAAAGTATTAATCGAACGGCCTTTTTGAGTGTAAAAGATTACTTATAACAGCTATAGATAAATTATCATATTTTTACTATAAATACTTTAGAGGGCAGCCGGTTTGACGAAAATACTCAAAGACAAACAGTTCCGTAAATTTTGTGCCTATGGCATGCTTAAGAATTTGCGTTTTTTCGACCCGTTTATCATACTTTTTTTTCGGGAAATGGGATTAACATTCCTGGAAATCGGAATTCTATTCTCTATCCGGGAAATATCCACAAACATATTTGAAATCCCGACAGGAATTATGGCGGATTCTTACGGCAGAAGAAAATCAATGATATTTTCATTCATATCCTATATTATTTCCTTTCTAATCTTTTACTTTATGCCTGACTTTTCCTTTTATGCCTTAGCGATGATATTTTTTGCAGCGGGAGCGGCCTTTAAGACAGGCACACATAAAGCCATGATCCTGCACTACCTTAAAATTAAAGGTATCGAAGATACAAAGGTCGAATACTACGGCAGAACCCGCGGCTGTTCCAAATTAGGTTCTGCCGTTTCTTCCCTGATAGCCGCTGCACTCGTTTTTTATACAGGCACATTTAAAATAGTTTTTTTAGCTTCGATCGTCCCCTATATTGCGGAACTCTTTCTCATGATATCTTATCCCAAAGAGTTAGACGGAATAAGGCAGGATAAAAGCAAGGGCATTCTAAAAAATGCCGTTTATCAGATAAGACTGACAATGATAGATTTTTTCTCTATCTTTAAAAACAGGAAATCATTTATCGCTATTTTAAACTCTTCTTCCTTCGACGCCATCTTTAAAACCACAAAGGATTATCTGCAGCCGATACTTAAGATTTATGCATTATCCATTCCGCTCCTTCTCACGCTTGGTGAAAATCGGCGTACATCCATTCTCTCCGGCCTTGTATATTTTATTCTATACCTCTTTACATCATATGCTTCCATCCATTCCGGTGACCTTTTCAGAAAATTCAAAAGTCTGCCGAAAGCTCTTAATATCACCTATCTCTCCGGCGGAATACTCCTTATTCTAAGCGGTCTTCTTCTCAGGTATTCCATAACTATAGCGGTTATGTCTCTATTTATACTTTACTACATGCTTCAGAACGCCAGGCGGCCCATAAACATCGGCTATCTAAGTGAGTTGATATCACATAAAATAATGGCAACGGGACTTTCCGGAGAATCCCAGATAAAAACTTTGCTTATAGCTGTCTTTGCACCCGTGATGGGACTTCTTGTCGATCATTTGGGACTGAGCAATGCATTCCTTGTATTCGGTATTCTATACTTTTCCTTATTTCCTGCCCTGCACATACGCAGCCATGATATGCATTCTTAACAGGCTGCCCGGGCTATTATCCGGAAAAGCTAAGAAAGCCAAAACCGCTTTACAAAAACCGGTTTCATCCGTGTTTTACAATTACACAATTCTTCGCCTGATTTCCGAACTTATATAATCGAGCAGTGCAACGGTAATGGCTATAAACCAGACGGCAATACCCGCAGCCCGGTAATCGAGAAGTCTTATATACTGCACAAGTATAAAACCGATTCCTCCGCCGCCCACAAGACCGATAACCGTCGACATTCTTACGTTAATATCCCACCGGTAAATGGAAAAAGAGATAAAAGGCGGAATCATCTGGGGAACAACAGCATAGATGATTGTCTGCAGATGGGTTGCCCCGGTTGCATGAATGGCCTCTATGGGTCCCGGATCTATACTCTCTATCGCTTCCGAATATAGCTTGGACAATGCTGCTATAGAATGAAATGTAAGTGCAATAATCCCGGCAAAAGGACCGAGTCCGACCCATACAACTGCGATTAATGCCCAGATAAGCGGTTCTATCGATCTTATTATATTTATAATTGTTCTCGTAATATAATAGATTATAAGTGTAACCCATGAACCTGTCATCAGGTTCCTTGCGGCAAGAAAGCTTACCGGAATGGAAAGGATTATGCCGAACAGTGTTGCTATCATTCCCATGAATATTGTTTCCACCATACGGGAAACTGCCAGTTTAAGCGGCTCATTAATGATAACTCCACCTATCGAAGATACCTGCAGAGCCTCTACATGATGTATCATTTTCCCTATTGAGCTCGGCGGTATCAATCTGTAGGGCATAATAATTTTCATCTTAAAGGAACCCTTTTCGTCTGTTTTTATACTAACATACTTGCCGTTTTGACGAAGCTGGAACCTGTTGCCGATCGGGTCTACCCACCAGATTTCCGTTAGTGTATCGGGTTTAAAATTTTTACCTGTCAGTGTGATTGTTGTTCCGGGTATCATTTTATAATTCTTATCGAGTCTTGATAAATTGCCGGATGTAGGTTCCGATAGAAGATACGGTTTACCGGGTATTTCCACAGACGGAGGCGGCGGAGTGCCGTCGGGGGGCGACAGAATAGCTGCTTTTGCACTTATACGCTGAGTTTTATGAGTAAATGCAGCCTTCCACGGCCAGAGAACACGGGAAATAGGAGTGAGCGTTTCCGGAAACCTCGTTATCATTTTATAAGGATCTATCTCGCCGATCTGCCATCCTAAAATAAAGAATACTGCAATTAGCAGCACAAATATTTTTATTCTATTGTATTCCCGTTTCTTTCTGATTCTATAAGCATCCCAGGCGTTCCATAACCATAAAAGTATAATGCCGAAAGTCAGAAGGAGTATAAAAACAGGCCGCCTTGATAGTGCCTTATTGTACATTGACAGCAGACCCCGCTCCAGGTGAGCTAAAAGCTTTATCCGCCATATAAACATGACTATCATGGATGCAATCGAACCGAAAAGAATAAATCCCCGGCCAATCTCTCCTATTATAATATGGCCCAAACCGGGTACCAGTAACGAGAGAAGCCCGGATAGTTCACCGGGAACCCTGGATTCCGGTTTTATTAATGCTGGATTTTTCCCTCTTTTTCTTTTTACCTTTGTATTTTTTTGTTCGACTTCTTTAGCCATTGATCACTTCTCCATCGAAATCTTTACCTGAATTGGGTCCGACACGCACCCTTTCCGCTTCCTCTCCGTATATCTGT
>QILZ01000396.1 GCA_003233545.1 Spirochaetales bacterium | reverse complement strand
GAAACCAGCCTTAATCTTTTAATGCGGCAAGTTAGCGAACCCCTGGTAAAGGCAGGGCCGTTGTTTCAACCGATCAGAGGTATCCTGTTCGGTATCGTCTTCTTCCTTCTTCGGGATATTCTGTTCGGAAGAAAAAATGGTTGGCTTATAATGTGGGTTGTTTTGGTAGTGGTTGGCATTATCAGCCCATTCGGACCGGCGCCCGGGTCTATCGAGGGGATGATCTACACCATAATACCTATTGGGATACAGTTAAAAGGCATACCCGAGGTTATACTTCAGACTTTACTTCTTTCGGCGGTGCTTTTCTATTGGGTGAACCATCCGGAGAAGAAGTGGTTAAGCTGGGCTTTGGGAATAATATTTTTCTTCGTCATGCTTCTGCCTGCACTCGGGCTGCTGGTAGAGCCGCCCGTCTGAAAAAGACAGTTACCAGCTTTTGTTTCCGGCTGGCTTTGGAAAATCTCTCAAGGATTACAACAGTCCCCGCCATACGGGCCGAATCCGTATCAGCCCTTTAATTTCTCTGCAATTTCCTTCTCCGGATAGTTTATCATTGCGGCAATGCCTATTATGGCAATTACACTGCCCACGATCGGGGCAAGCCGTACGCCGAGAGGGTTGCTGATATCCTTTCCAAAGGCCGAATACAGAAAAGCCAGCGTTGCCGTAGATATTCCCAGATTAAGCTTCATAAAAAACCCCTGGACACCAAAGTACATGGCTTCCCGTCTCTCTCCTGTTATCCTGTAATCGAGATCACAGAGGTCGGAGAGCAGGACATTCGGTATAACCATAAGAACCGCGACAGGAAAACCCATTAAAGCTATCGCTGTTAACCCCCAGACCCGTGCATCTACGAAAGTTAAGCCGGAAAACGATACGGCTACGGAAAAAACAGCGAAAGAGAGAAGGCCGGAAATCATAGTGATCTTTTTACCGTACTTCCGTGCTATCATACCCACAATAGGGAAACAGATGGCCGCAGAAACAATCAATATGGAAAACATGTTGCTTGCAAATGCCTCGTCTCCTCCTAAAAGGGTTATGCCGATATGTATGGCAGAAGACCTTACTATGTTAAAAAGAAACCAGAGCGCTATATTCGATATAAGATAGATAACAAATGGCTTGCTGCCGATTGTTTTTTTAAATGATTCCAGCAGCGGTGTTTTACTCGGTTTTGCATCGGAGAACCTCTTTTCATCCACAACAATTGCCGCAAGATAAGCAATTACAGCGCCTGTTAAAGCAAAGATTACTGCCATCTTTCTATACGAAATTACCGGACTGACTGTTTTCATAAAGTGTCCCACGAGAAGGGGGCCACCTATCATAACCATACCTGCACCGATAAGCGAAAAATACGCCTGGGACGTTGTCATGTCTATCCGCGCCTTATTCGTATGGCCAAGCTCCGGTATAAGGGACAGGTACGGCCCCACGTAAACGGTAAAGAAAAAGAAGTATAATCCGAAAATAAGTGCCAGGTAAAATCCGTTTGCGATCGATGTCGATGGAACAGGAGGGAAAAATATAAGGATTACACTAGCTGCAAGCGGAAGTGCCCCTATAAGCAGAAAAGTACGCCTTCTGCCCAGCGGCGATTTGGAACGGTCCGACAGGGAAGCGACAAGAGGGTCGGTTACAGCATCCACAATCCGCCCGAATATCATAATTGCACCTAAAACCGTAACTATGCCGAGGTACCTCCTGTTCGGAATAAACTGAATCATACCTTCTGCTATCTGTTCCTTCGGGGGAAGCAAAAAAGCTACATAAAAGGTCATCAGGATGGAATCGATCATATTCCATCCTGTAGTGGAAAAATTATACAGAAACCTGCGAAGACCTTTAAAATCTTCCATAAATAATCTCCTCCTTATCGTAATTCTCCGCAATACTCAATAATCCTTCGTATTCATAATCAGCCTTTTTAAAACCTTTTTTTAAGCCGGCCCCCGGTTCGTCCGCTGAATCCGTTGAACCCGATAGATCTGATAGATCCGATAAATCACCTAAACTTAAATTGACCCAGGCATTGGATAAACCCTCGTCGGCATGACCGAATACAGAAGAGACCGACATGGGATTAAGCGCATATACAATACTTTCTCTGCCCTGAACAAGCTTCCCTGTTCCCGAACTTAACCACTCCTCTTCCTGCGTCTGTTCCGCCCCCTTTCTCGGCTCCTGCTTCCATTTTTTGGGATTGGCAGAAGGCTGTATAACTACTTCACAGCCAAAGTTATCCATCCGTGTAACAAGAGAATCGTAAAAACCGTCTAAGCAGATGAGTATTCCCACTTTCCCTATTTCCGTGGAAAAGGGGAACAGATCTTCTACCCTTCCCCCTCTTATTCCCAGTTTTTTCTCATCCTTCATAATGTTTACCTTCCTCGAAACCCCTATAATTTTTCCTTTCGGACTTATTAAACATGAAGTATTGTATATTCCTCCGGAAACTGCAAATATCCCCTGCAGCACCTCCCTGTCGATCGGAGGCATAAATATACTCCCCGGGCATACATACGTATTGTAGCGTACCGCCGCTTTTAAAAAGGGAGTTATCCATATTCTGTAACTTTCCTCCCAGTTCCTGTAAAATACAAAAGAAAATCTCTGCCCTGTAATAAAACTCAAAAATGCCCTTAACGGCGATCTTGTTATATTCCTGACAATAACCCCGGCAAGTGAAGGAGCGGCTGCAGGGTCCTGTACAATTTTATTTATTTTCTCCGGAGTTTGTTCCAGGTCTGTATATTTCCGGTTTCCGGACCTTTTAAACAGGTTCGTTAAAACAGGTATCCAGAGACCGGTAAGCTCGGGAAATACTACGAGTAAAGGTTTTTTTTCTTTATTTTTAAACACCCGGGAAAAAAGAGAATCTATTTTCGCAGAGAAGTTTTCTTCCGTAAGATAGTCGGAGAGTAAAAACCTGCTCTGAACTAAAGCAAAGTCGGCATCTCTAATCATCAGGTATCACATATACACTATTACAGCTTTTTTGCAGGCACATTTGCAGCTACCTAAAGATCCAGGGAAGATATATATGCATTTAAACCCGCCCTCTGTTTTTCCCATTTAACCTGGAGCCCGTCCATTTTCCCGAGTAATGCGGTTATCTCATCTTCCTGTTTGTTAAGCTTTTCCACGTAACGTTTGTACAGCCCGGAATTCTTAGAAAGACGCGCCATATTCTTCCTTATTCTGGTCTGATCATCCCAAATCTGTTTGTAATTCTTCTTAAGTCTGTTTACTTCGTCGTTTATTAAAGTTAATTCATTCATCCGGTTTGATATTTCCTTAAGAGCCCCTTTTACACCGGCACTGATACTGCCCGACTTTATATAGATTCCGATCAGTTTATCATCGATATTCGACAGAATTACCGACCGGCTCAGTATCTTTTCCTCCACAACCTTTAATTTCTTAAAACCTGATTTTTCTCCTCCCGCTCCCGCACCTGTCAAAACCATAAACCTGTAGTAATTTCTGGTTTTTTCATAGGGTTTTAAAGGTTCTACAAGCTTCCATCCGGCACGTACGGGCTGTTCGATAAGAACATTCTTTTTCCTTTTGCCGCTGTTTTTTATAATATAGGTTATCTCGTTTATCCTTCTCGACTTAGAGATCAATGTGCCGTGAACTATTTTTACCGATATTAGTGTATCCGGGGCGGATGTCCTCTCCGCCTTTACTTCCGTATCGAGGTCGATCGAATAACTTATAAGCCTTTCTGCACCGGGTGCAAGAGTTTTTATCCGTGAATCACCAGCATATATGCCTTTCTCGAAAACAGTAACCGGACCGGCTGTTAAATACATACCCGTTGTGTTTTTCAATTTAATGCCATTAAGGGGATTTACCGGATCGACTTTTTCATTATAGATCGATACCCGCCCGCCCCGGATGTCTGCATTGATAATCGGAATCATTGCAGATTGCTGCCTCTTTATTGTTACAGGCATTTTAACCGAATACTCAAAGAATTCACCTGCGGACCTTCCTCTGGCAGAAGCATGGACTCCCTGACTAAGATTCATCCGCAGCCCCTCATCACGGTATTCCGCAGCGGACTCTGAGGAACTTAAATAACGGGACCCTGCTTTTTTCATAGCCGGAGCACGCATAGGAATGGATTTCTTTGCCTTTTCACCCGTACTTTCTGCAGACGGATATTCCAGGTTATCCTCGTACACCTGGGATTCCACCTGCCTCTGAAGATCGGGTTTTACATGCTGCCTGCGGATATAAACAGGTTTGTAAAGGTCCATAGTAAAAGAAATAGGCTGTCCGGAGACAAGGGAAAGCTTTACATTATCCCAATCCTCATCCGTAGTGTTTTCCACAATCGCCCATCCCTGCAGAAAATGTTTATCCCCCTCACCTAAAACAATACGGTAGCTCGTCTTCCATACAGGCATACCTGTAAGATAACCTATACTGATTCTCCGTTTTCCGGTTCCGTTAAAGTGAAGCACAACCCGTTTTTTAGTTCTGCTGTTCTCCCGTGCTATTAAAGACAGCGATTTTTTAAGATCCTCCTTAAGGACAGGATTTAAAAAAAGTATATCTTTTATCTCTTTCAGATCGATGCTTACAATACCGTCGGCAGTCAGCAGGTTAAGACTGTACTCCGTGTTTTCACCGTTATCCGTGTATTCGGTCGATTTTTCCACACCTATAATCTTTCCGGTTAATGGTCCGGAAGTTGTAATCCGGACAGATTCTCCGCGGGCCTGGTTCAGTATACCCGGTAATCCCGGATTACCGGAAAGGTCGATTATAAAAGACTTAAGCACCCTGCTTAAAGGTTCCTGCGGCGAATAGTCTATGCGGTCGATAGTACCGCCGTTATAATCACGGACGACCATACTCTTTAAGATATCGTTAATCTGTGATACATCAAAAGTTAATTCCATCGATGAATTTCCCTCTATATATCCGTTGCGTTCGAAATAACCGACTCCGCTGGAAAACAGGGTAACCTTCTTAAGGGGGATTTTCTTATCGGGGACATTCTTAAGGGTAACCGCACTCTCCGCTTCGCCTTCTGCAGTTAAAAACCCCGCCTGGAGGATTAAGGAAAAAATCAGGACAACCCGGAATGTTAATATATGTCTCATCTTTTTCATAAACCTATTGTACAGCATTTAATAATTATTGCAAGAAAATCAATATTACATCAGCCTTACACCACGAAAACGATAAGATATTGCTATGCCGGATTTAACAATTCACATAGCATATTATACTGGACAAATATTCACACATGTATAAAATCATACCGGGTCATCTTTTATAAACAGCCCGGGCTCTTATATTACATAATTACTTCGGAGTGGAAAATCATGGTTAAAATTATTAATCCGGTAACCGGCGGCACAGTTGCGGAAACAGTATACGACACATTGGAAACATTAAAAGAAGCTGTAAGCAAAGCAGGAGCTGCACAGGGAAAATGGCAGAAACTGAGTTTTAAAGAGAGGGGTTTACACTTAAGTAGAATAAGAAGCGTAATCGTAAAACATGCGGATGAATTAACTTCGACAATATCGAGTGTAACAGGCAAATCGGGAATAGATGCAATTACGACAGAGATTCTCTCTGCGGTAATTGCGAGCCGTTACTATATAAAACTTGCAAAGAGGGTTTTAAAGCCGGAAAAGGTCCGGCGGAGCAGTATCTTTTTCTTTAACAAAAAGGCATACGTTTACCATGAACCCTATGGAGTCATAGGCATAATAAGTCCATGGAACTATCCTTTTATTATTCCCTTTCATGAGATTATGATGGCCTTAACCGCAGGAAATACCGTTATACTTAAAGTTGCCACCCAGAGTCAGCCTGTAGGGAAGCTGATACAGACCATTTTTGATGAGGCGGATTTACCGGCAAATATCATTCGAGTCGTAAATCTTCCTGGTAAAATTACGGGAAAGGCATTCATCGATGCGGGAATAGATAAAATACTTTTTACAGGGTCCACGGAAACCGGGCGTGAAATAGCGGCGCTTGCAGGGAAAAACCTTGTCCCCGTCTCATTCGAACTCGGCGGCAGCGATGCGATGATCATCCTCCCGGATGCCAACCTGAAAAGAGCTGTAAACGGTGCACTATGGGCGGGATTATCCAACAGCGGACAATCATGCGGAGGAGTGGAACGAATATATGCGGCTGATTCCGTTTATGATAAATTCAAAGAACTTCTCCTGGAAAATGTAAAAAAAATAAGAATCGGTCCCACAGACGGATCCGGTACGGAAATAGGCCCGCTTACAACAGAAAAGCAGAAAGAGAAGGTTTCCGGTCATGTGGAGGATGCCGTTCGGAAGGGAGCGCGTGTAATATACAGATCAGGTGTTCCTCCGGGAAAAAACAGCAGCGGGTTTTTTTACCCGGTTACAATACTGGAGAACGTTCCGGCCGATGCTCCGGTTATGCAGGAAGAGACCTTCGGGCCGGTCATTGTACTGGAAAGGGTAAAGGACGAGTCGGAAATTGTCAGAAAGGCTAACGATTCTCCGCTGGGATTAACATCATCTCTCTGGACTTCGAGCAGAAAAAAAGCATCGTACCTTCCCCGTTTACTGGAAACGGGAGTCGTATCGGTTAACGATCACCTTATGAGCCATGGGATGCCGGAAACCCCGTGGGGCGGATACAAAGATTCCGGCCACAGCATAACTCACGGCAAGTGGGGTTTATACGAGGTTACAAGAGTTAAGGTCGTTGTGCACGAGAAATTCCCGTGGACACAGCGGGATCCCTGGTGGTATCCTCACGATAAAGGCCTTTATAAAAAATTCAAAAGCGTGCTCTTCCTTTTAGGCGGGCAGGCAGGCCGGGGAGACAGGACAGGCCGGGAAGGCAATAAAAAGAAGGCCGGTATCTTTAAAAGGATTTCCCGTTTTACCGGGGCGGTTATGGACATGTTTAAAATAATCCTTCGTTTCTTTTAGATCCCGCAGAACACTTTCAGCGTAAATTATTTTAAACATTCAGCTCTTTCCTGCTTTAACCGGTCATCGTCCATTATAAATCCTTTTATCCTGAATTATGTTTCATATTTTTCAAC
Source organism: Spirochaetales bacterium (assembly GCA_003233545.1). Classification (GTDB taxonomy): domain Bacteria; phylum Spirochaetota; class Spirochaetia; order SZUA-6; family SZUA-6; genus SZUA-6. The sequence goes on along the minus strand of QILZ01000396.1, from coordinate 633 downwards.
TCTCCAATATAGGTTTTGAAATATCAGGAGACTTTTCGGCAAAGCTGTTCATTCGTTTAACTATTTCACTGTTTGGGCCGCTCCGGCGGGCAAGGAGTTCGGATATTATCTTTTCTTTTTGGTCGTCAAATAAGGCATCGAAAGCATCCTGCTTTTGATAATCGACACCCAATATTATTTCATCTATATTCAAAGTGAGTTTTTTACTCATTTATGCACTTCTTACGTATAAGGGTATTTATATTTATACGTAATGTCTATTGGAATTTGTGCTACACAGATTAAAAAGGCACAGATTGTACCCACATTTCAATCCTTACCCGATATAACCGTCCAAATGAACTACAAAACCATGCCGAAGGCTTGGTGTGAGTTCCTTGAGAGAACCAGTAATGTGCTTTTGTTCAGGAATAGTAAACCCTTCCGGAAAAATGGTTGTTGTCTGCGTCTTAAAGTAATACGGATCGGCGGCAAGCTTAGAAGATTACGCTGTTCAAGCTTATCTATCATCCTTCTGGCAGCAAAGGTTTTTAGTTACCCTTAATTCAGGCTGTCCGATAACCTCTAAAAATTAATTGACTGGTTTTCTGAGGAGGGGAGTATGTCAGCAACACAAGCAGAGCGAAGAAGTAA
>QILZ01000216.1 GCA_003233545.1 Spirochaetales bacterium | reverse complement strand
TTAACGGTAATAACTCTTAACCTTCAGTTCTGATTGATAAAATATCATTTTGCAGACCGACAGCGGGATTTCTACTGATTTCACAATCCCATATCTGCAATTGCAAGCTGTTTTACGGTTTCTATCCCGGCCCTTATGGAATCATCTACTGCCCTTGCAGCAAGCCGGACATCGGCAAAAGCGGAATCATCACCTATAATTGCCAGTACAGCCCCGGTCAGGAATCGATTCTCCCACGCATGATTATGGGAAACATTCGAATTCGAACCTTTAAAGCCGGCTCCTTTAAATTGTGTACTCTCTGTCCTCCGGGTTATCAGCTGCTGATTAAATACTGCTCCAAGGGTAAAGAGCATGGAGCATTCCATTTCCGAGGCTAAAACCCCGCTGTCTTTTAATATACTCATATACCGTTCATGCTCTGCGGCCATCGGACCCTCACGAAATTCCCTCGCATAAAGAGAATCTTTGGAATGTACCGTTCCTGTAAAAACATTATCCAGCCCGAGAATAGAGCAGGCTTTAACGGCTGCCTCGATAAAGGCAAGAGAAGCCGTAGCAGGTACTTCCCGCGGTGTATAACAGGCGGACGCAGTTTCGTCCCTTACACTTGCAGTCGGGATAACAAGAGCGCCTGCCCGTATGTAGGATGGCTGAAGGGAACCGGCAGTACCGACCCGTAATATCCTCCCTGCTCCGAGACGGTAAAGTTCATTTACAATTATATCTAAACTTGGCGAACCCATCCCGGAAGCTACGGCTGCAACATCGATCTCCCTGCCGTTTACTTTTACATAACCCATATGGAAATTGTGACAGCGCGGATGTTTTTTTACGCTTACATTATAAAAATATCCCGCTATTTTTTCAGCTCTCCCATTTGATCCCGGAAGAATTATATATCTTCCTATTCCGTTGTTGCCCTTTATATCGTCCTCTGTTATATTCATGTGATGAGGAATAAACTTCTCCTCCGCCATAAAACCTCCTTTAAAAAATCTTAATATGCAAATTATATATTTTTTTAGTATTACGTACCATGCATAAAAAGGACGGTTATTGTAAGTGAAATCGATACCTGTTATATTGTTCGGATGAAGATGACCGGTTATACGGCAAAAGCTCCCCGTTACGCTGAAAGGTTTGGAACCGGCACTTATATTCTGCTTATAGTATTTATACTCATTACATCGATATACGGTCTTTATGCTGATTCAAATACGGCCTCGGTTTTAAAAAAGCCTGTTCTTAAGACTCATAAACCTAAAGTTGCCCTTGTTCTAAGCGGAGGCAGCGCCCGCGGCATTGCCCATATAGGCGTTTTAAGTGTACTTAAAGAGTACAATATCCCGATAGATCTAATAATCGGAGTAAGTATGGGAAGTATTGTAGGCGGATACTATGCCTACGGATACTCACCGGCACAGATATATAACAAAGCCGGACAATTCGACCTTTTTTCTATCATTAACATCCGCCCTAACGGGAAAGGGCTTTTTAACGGCCGGAAAGAGCTGGAAATGTTCCGGAAAGATGTCGATGGTGCAAGGATCGAAGATCTAAAGATTCCCCTGGTTATCGTTGCAACGGATCTTATCGGTAAAAAAGTTTTTCTATTCCGGAAAGGGCCTCTTGCCATTGCAATGAGAGCATCTTCGGCAATCCCCGGATTATTTAAACCCGTAAAATACAAAAACCATCTTCTTGTGGACGGAGGAGTGCTGGATGATGTTCCGGCGGATATTGCAAAAAGAATGGGAGCGGATATTATTATTGTTTCTGACGTTACTGTTCTGGATACTCTCTATAACCACGGTATAAGAAAATCTATTCTTACAATGGTTCTGGATATGGTAAGACATGAAAACAAAAGTTTTAATATTGATTATTCGAACCCATCAGAGGGGAAAATACTCGATGCATCCTTAAGGCTGCTGGAGAAACAGTATAAAAAGGTCACAGGCTCCGGGAGATATGACGGCGATTTTGTAATTAAACCGTTAAAAGATCAGGTAAAAACTTTCGACTTCCGCAAGGCAAAACTGGCCTACGAACTCGGAAGAAAGGCCACACTTGCTGTTATTAATGATATTATAGATAGAATCAATTCGGAAAATGAGTAAAATGAAAGGATATAACAGACCAAACGAACTTTTTAATCGCTTAACCTTGTTTTAATCTGTATTATTTCGTTTTTACCCTTAAAAAAAGCCTCGACAAGGTCAGGATCGAAATGCTTTCCTGACTCTTCACCTATTATTCTTTCAATATTATCCTCCGGGAAAGCATCCTTATATACCCTTTTTGTCCCCAGGGCATCATAAACATCGGCAAGAGCGACAATCCTTGCTTCCATCGGAATATCGGCACCTTTAAGTTTATTTACATAACCCGATCCGTCCCATTTCTCATGATGATAAAGGGCAATATTCCTCGCCATAGGATCCAATTCCTTACTATCCAGCATTCTGGCACCTATTTTAACATGCTCCTGCATCAGTATAAATTCCTCCTCTGTGTATCTGCCCGGTTTTTTTAGGACAGCATCGGATATACCCACTTTACCGACATCATGAAGCGATGCATAGAGTTTAATTCGCTTGATAAAATCTCTGCTGCATCCGGAAAGCTCCGCTATTAAAGCGGAATATTCCGCCACTCTTTTTATGTGATTACCCGTATCATTATCATTAAAGAAATTCGCATTTTCAAGTGCATTGATAAGGGCGAGCGTGGCGGATTCCAGTTTTTTTGTTTTTTCCTCGACCAGTTTAACAAGATGCAGTTCTCTGTTCTCCAGTATAGAGTTCTTTTCTCTTAAATCATCCTGAAGCCTTTTTATCCTTAAGTGTGCATTTACCCTCGAAAGCAGTTCCCCTTTATTAAAAGGTTTTGTTATGTAATCGACTCCTCCGGAATCGAAAGCTTTTACTTTGCTTTCCGCATCGGCTACAGAGGTAATAAAAATAATGGGAATATCTTTAGTTTCGGACATGGTTTTAAGCATTTTCGCAGCGCTAAAACCATCCATTCCCGGCATCATGAGATCCAGCAGTATCAGATCGGGAAGATCTCTGCCTATGTTTTTAATTAAATCGAAACCATTTCCGGCCAGCAGTACATCGTAATCCGTGTTCTTCGATATGATATTGGCAAGTATCCTTCTGTTTTCCATAACATCGTCGACTATTAAAATCCTGTATTCCCTGTCAGCCGGCATTACCGGTTATCTCCTTAAGTTCCGCTATGGCAAATTTCAGTGCATTTTCATCAAAATGATCGGCGGCAGAAAGCGCCATTTCATAAATTTTTCGAATCTTATTAAGATCAGAATTAAGATCGGATAATTTTTTTAACATATCTGCAGCCTGTTTAATCCGCTTCGGATTAAACAGTAAAACATTCTCTTCGAAAATCTTTAAGATACTTTTAAATTCTTCCGCCTCAATTTCTGTTAATTCGAGTTCCGCTTTTTCCCCGGTCTCTTTCTGTTTTTTTAAGACCAGGTTCCGTATCTTTTTATTAAAAAGTTCGAAATCGATGGGTTTTGATAAATAATCATCAAAGCCCATAACCCGGTACTCTTCCCCGTTTTCCTTTAATGCAGCTGCAGTTAATGCTATTACATGAAGGCCCTTTAGTTTTTTATTATTCAGAATCCTCTTAATAACTTCGATTCCGTCCATTTCCGGCATCTGAATATCGAGAAGAATCAGATCGTAATACCTCTTTTTTATTAATTCCCAGGCCTCTTTCCCATTATTTGCAGTATCACAGCTTAGACCCTGCCTTTCCAGCAGTTTGGCTATCAGTCTTTGATTAATTTCATTATCTTCCGTTACAAGTATCTTAAAATCTTCTTTGCTTTTTTCATATTCAGTCTGTTTAATATCACTGTCATCTTTAAAATATCCGTCGGGGATACTGAGAATCATATTTTTAAGTTTAAGAATAGAATCCCTGATTTTCTCTTCATCATTAATTTCATTTTCGAGCCTGAGAATTATACTGTAAATCTCATCCATTCCAAGATTTCCGCTCAGCCCTTTTAATTCATGAACAAGAAACTTAAACTTCTTCTTATCGCCATCTTCGAAAGCTCTGTTAATAGCTTCGATCCTGCCGGGCAGACCCTTTATCCCGGCAAACAGTATTGCCGCCATATCACTGTCATTCTCGAGATTTTTTATCCATCTTTTTACCATCTCCGCATCTTTCATAGCAGCAGGATCCCCTTATCTTAAATCTGCATCCTTTTTTTATTCATTAATTTAAGGAAACTATATAGAATAATATTTATAATTGTAGCTCATTTCAATATAATATCTTATATATTCTAAATATTTTAAAAAATCAGGCTTAATCATCCGTATATATTTTATTACGGTATTACGTGCCTTATACACAGACCGGCTGCCTGTATAAAATTAGCCTCCTTGTTTTTTATTATATATAATAGACCATATACTATTTGATTAAAAGATAAAAAACTACAAGACTAATTACGCTTTTATAATAGCAAAAGGTTGATTTTGAGCCACTTTGAAAGAATTATTATATCTTCGATATAATCACCCGGGACAACCAACCAATGTTGGCTAACACCATTTTCGATAGATTTATCAATAAATTGAAGTACGGGAATTACTGGTTCGCAAACCAGATGAACAGTATCCTCCAGTTTAAAGGCTCCGCACATGGACTGTCCCGCGATGACAACCCATTTTAATTCACCATTATTAAAAACCGAATTAACCAAAGTTACCGGGCCGGGCTTCATTTTAAAACAAGTAACAGCACCTTTATACTTATCATATGTTTTATACTCTATATCATTTACAATTAGAAGGGGATTATCAGGATCTGCATTCCTGCTATCATGATAGCCGGCATGTCCCAGAAGCATATTACCTGCTTTGATATCAATACCCATAACTTCAGTATATAAAGCGGGCTTACCAGTGAGAATTTTAATGATAAACAATCCCAAACCTGCGGCAATATCTGCCTCCATAGATACAACAAAATCAGATAGTGACAGGTTCCGATTATCTAAACTTGGCCGTAAACCGAATTTGACATGCATTTCACCTATTACATCGTTCATTGCAAGAACCAGAATTCCTTCATCTTCCACTATTTTTTGAACAGAAAGACTATAACGAATCCCCTGCTTTAAATCTTCTTCATTTACAAGAATCTCATATCCCAACTCTTCCAGTTGTTGCCTGAAAGCGGATATTTCTTCCTGTGTAATTTTCTCTGATGTTTCTCTAAATCGAGTAAGTTCAAGATACTTAGTCTGTATACCATAACGAAAGCGAAGAGCAAAATCATCAACAAATGTTGTAGACATCTGGTCACAAGGGAAAGGAAGAATTCCTACTTTCAGATGCTTCAATTTCTCAACAACCGTTATACTTTTGATATTTTGTTTTATTTTTTGATATAAATTATAATCTTTATAATACCCGGATAAAGAAAAAAAGGAAACTCCTTCTCTTTTCAGCATACCTGAAAACTGCAGAGAACCAACAGCACCACTACCTTTAAGCATTTCAGAATAATGTAAGTATTCCGGTAGACCTAACCATGGAAGAAATGTAATAAGAAGAAGCGGCAGATTATTTAATTCGCTCAATGCTGCTCTTATGACTTGATCCTCGCACCACATCAATGGAGAAACGATCAAGGCTTTTACATCCTGAGCTTTCATTTCTTTTGCAGCTTTAAACGCCGAATCCTCAGAGAATAGAATACCGGGATATACCGGAATTAAGAAATCAGTTAACCGGGAAACAATTTCATGGCCAATTTCTTCGATATCTCCCGAAAGTTTACCTTCAGCATCCTGTATTCCAACCTGTCTGAACCAGTTCGAGGTAACTAAAAGGATACCGATTCGGGGTTTATCTGATATCTTTTTTACTGAATCTCTAACATAACTCATTCAATACTCTTCCACCTTGATTATTTTTGAGCAAAACAGGAACTATCCTTTTACACTTCCGGCAGTAAGACCTTTTATCACATATTTCTGGGAAAAAAGCGTAAAAAACAAAATCGGTAGAATAATAAGAGAGCCGGCAGCTCCGATACGCCCCCAGAGAATAGCCTTATTTGTCATAAAACTAGTAATCATAACAGGTAATGTTCTGGCAGACCTTCCGGTTAAAATAACAGCATAAAGGAATTCATTCCACGAATAGATAAAGGAAAGAATCATCGTTGCAGCTATACCGGGAACAACAATGGGCAGATCGATCCTGATAAATACCATTAGCCGTCTGCACCCGTCAATCATAGCTGATTCTTCCAATTCAATAGGAACATCTTCAAAAAATCCGGTCATCAACCAAATGGAAAGCGGCATGGTAAATGTAAGATATGAAATAATCAAAGCCCTCTGGGTATCCATTAACCTCATGCTTGCAAAAAGAGTAAATAAAGGTACGATGATGGTGATCGGAGGTATTATTTGCGGTATAAGAGAAGCCATCCGCAATAATCTATTACTGCGGAACTTAAACCGTGCAAATCCATACGCTGCAAACATACCAAGTATAGTCGCGATAATAACGGTTGTAACACCAACGATGATACTGTTAGACAGATACTTTATAAACCGGCCATTAGCAAATATATCCTGATAATTCTGAAATGTTGGTGTAAAAAAAAACTTGGACGTAGTACTGAAGATCAATTCCGATGGTTTAATAGAAATTGTAAAAAGGTAAAGTAACGGGAATATTGAAATGATACTTATTGCAATCAAAACAAAATACAAAATTGCAGTTTTCACTATTTTATTCATCTTATTCCCCATGCCATATATATCTCCCGGATTTTAATAATCTTTCCTAAAGATTCTGAATAGAAATGCTGAAAATATCAACATTATAATAACCATCAGGTAGGACGATGCAGAAGCATAACTCAAATTGAAATTTTGAAAGCCGTATCTGTATACATAGAGGCTGATCATTTCAGTAGCTCTCGATGGGCCGCCAGCTGTAAGCAGATACGGAACATCAAAGATTCGGAAAGTGTCAATAATTCTCCATAACAAAGCCACAAGAATCGATGATTTCAAAAGAGGAAGAGTGATATACATAAAGGACTGAAATTTTGAAGATCCATCGATCTTTGCCGATTCATATAAATCCTTAGACAGGGTTTGCAGACCTGCCAACAATAGAAGCGCCACGAATGAAGAAGTATTCCAGATATCAACAATAATCACAGATGACATAGCTAATGCTGTTTTACTTAACCAGGGAATAGCATTAAATCCAAGAAATTTAATTAACTTATTTACCAGTCCGTATTCATAATTTAATAAAAGCCTCCATGTCAGTCCAATAACAACATTTGTTACCATCATAGGAAGAAGAATAACAGTTCGGAAAAAATTACGTCCTTTGAATTCAAGATTAAGCAATAGCGCAATTCCCATTCCAAATATGAATTCAAAAAGTATGGCAGCAAACATAAATAAAAAAGTTACTAATAAAGAATGAATAAAGTCAATATTTGATATAACGTTGTAATAATTTTTCAGCGCTACAAAATCGACACCTTCCCTAAAAGTTATTAATGTCCAATTATGGAAACTCAACCAGAACGAATAACCCAAAGGATAAACAAGAATAATAAAAAGCGTGATTAATGCAGGACCTATATAAAAAAAGGGTTCAATCTTCTTTGGGTTCAATCTTCTTTAATATTTTACCATTCATTTTTATGCTTCAAAAGAAAAGCAGGAGGAAGTAAGATATCCCCCTCCTGCATGATTCACAGTTCATGTTATTATTATTACTTTAAGTACCCGGCTTCTTTGAGAAGCTTTGTCATTTTTGCCGCCGCTTTATCAAGTGCTTCTTTTGGAGTATACTTACCGGCAACAGAACCTGTAATTGCCTCATTGTAAATGGTTACCATCGGGCCGCTTACTGATAATGATGGGAATATATGCCTGTACTTCATAGCTTTAGCTAATAATCCGAATTGAGGGATTTTTTTAAGCACTGCAGGATCGGATAATGCTTTAGTATTCGAAGGGATTCCTCCATTGAGTGCCCAGATGACGGCTCCGTCTTTACCTGTCAGCCATTCGATAAACTTATACGCTCCGGTCTTGTTTTTCGCTGCTTTCAATATGGACCATCCCCATTGGCTGGCTCCCATACCACGCAAGATAGTTCCATCCGCCTGTTTTATGCCCGGGACTAATGCATATGCCAGTTGAGATTTACCATTTATTGAAACTTTAGGACTTTTAGCTGCATTAGTTAATTCACTTGTTGCAGCCATCCATTCTATACCCAGAGCAGCTTTACCCTGTTGGAGCGTGGTTAGAATTTCATTGTAACCATAGGTAATGACATCAGGTGGAACCAATCCATTAGCTGCCAATCCGGAATAAAATTCCAAAGACTTTACACCTGCTTTGTTATTTATAATGACATTATTATCAGCATCCAGAACATCACCGCCAAAGCTGTAAAGATAATGCATATAATCCCAAAGAGCTTCATCTGGTTTTGCTCCAATTACTGCACCATACATTGCAGGAGGATTATTAAGAGCTTTCGCAACTTTATAATATTCAGCCCATGTCTGAGGAACATCAAATCCATTTTTTTTAAGCAAGTCTTTTCTATAAAACATCCATGCGGTATCTCCCTCAGAAGGGAAAGCATAAAGTTTTCCATTTTCAATAAAGTAGCTTGCTCCGGCTTGTATTGCAGAAAAATCAAAGTCAGGAGAAACAACCGATTTATCATTAATAAACTGATAAAGATCTGTCAGGCCATCGGCTTTTACCATGGCTGGCACTACATCTGTCGATACATAACAAACATCATACGCATCTGATTGTGCCACAATAACTGTATTCAATTTATCGAAATATGCTTCTCTTGCAATTTCTTCGATAATAATTTTAGTTCCTGTTAATTCCGTATATTTCTTTGCGGTTTTAACAAGATTATCATGCTCGGGGCTGCTCCATACCGCAACAACAACAGGAGCACCTTTACCTTTTGCAACCTCCTTGGTCCCTGCCGCATATACCATACCGAGCCCTATCACCACCAGAATAACTAATAAAGAAATTCTTCTAATCATTTGTTTTCCCCCAGAATATATTGTTTTAAATATATCACCTGCATTTCGATGATATATTTTATGGACTCATTCTATATAATAATTTATATAATGTCAAGTATTAATTTAAATATTATTATAAGTATTGA
>QILZ01000191.1 GCA_003233545.1 Spirochaetales bacterium | reverse complement strand
AACTAGAAAGGAATTTATGAATATATGAAAAAGACAATATTTTTTATGTTTATAGTATTTTCATTCTTACTCCTCTATTCCTGCAGCAGGAAAAACAGCACGGTAATCGAGAAAACAGGGAACACAGGCACTGCAGGCACGGAGTCAGAAAAACAGGCTCCGGCACAACTGGCAAATGCCGCTGTTAAAGACAGTAAGACTGATAAATCCGAAGTTACCGGCGTACAGAGCAATAATAACCGAAAGAGCACGGTACAAACCATATCCGGTACGCTTAATGAAAAGTTTACAAAACTCGGTTTTCAGCTTGCCGGCAAGAAACTTCCTTCCATTAATTTCGAGCTTAAAAACCTGCAGGGTAAATCCGTCAGCCTTGAATCCTTTAAGGGAAGTATTGTTTTTCTCAACTTCTGGACGACATGGTGTCCGCCGTGCAGAGCGGAAGTTCCATCCATGCAGAAATTATATGAGAAATTCAGGGATAAGGGTCTTGTAATCTTAGGAGTCGATCTTCAGGAAGATAAACAGACGGTACGGAAGTTTGTTAAAAAAGAAGGTTTAACATATCCTGTTCTACTCGATTCCGACGGCCGGATCGGTGGGACATACGGTGCCCGGAGCATTCCCACCTCGTATATAATCGACAAAAAGGGATTTATCCTTGCAAGAACAATCGGCGGCAGGGAATGGGATAAACCCGGAATCTACGAACTCTTCGATGCACTGTTAAATAAATGATAAGCAGCAACATAAATCTTGTAATAGCCTTTGCTGCGGGTGTAATATCCTTCGTGTCACCCTGTGTTCTACCTCTTATACCATCGTATCTTTCTTTCATAGGGGGCATATCATACAATGAATTAAAAACGGGAGACACACGGAAAACCGGGGTCTTTGTAAAAACCATTTTTTTTGTGAGCGGATTTTCCATTGTGTTTATCGTACTGGGAATCATTTTCAGCAGTATGGGAGTTTTGCTTGGCAGGATATCCGGAATAATCAATATAACAGCAGGTATTTTGGTTATTCTTTTAGGACTTAATTTTATCTTTGATTTCTGGAAAATATTAGAGGTGGAAAAAAAATTCCACATACGGAAAAGCCCGGGAGGCTATGCCGGAGCGGTCATTCTCGGAATGGCATTTGCCTGGGGGTGGACCCCGTGTGTGGGACCCATACTGGCCGGTATTCTTCTTCTCGCAGGAACAACAGGAAGACTAGCATCAGGGATTCTACTATTAACATCATATTCTCTCGGCCTCGGACTTCCCTTTATCCTGGCAGGACTCTTTTTTAACGGGTTTACCAGGCAGATACAGAAAATAAGACCTTACCTGAAAGCGATAAAAACAGGAAGCGGTATATTCCTGATTTTTATTGGAATCCTTATTCTTCTCGGAAGACTTCAAAAACTCAATATTGCTCTTTTTAACCTTGCCGGTTTAGTAGAACAGGCAAAAACTCAAAATCCGGTTTACATAACCAACCTTTTTGCAACCATATTTCTGATTCCCGGCCTGCTTCTCCTTGTCTTTTATATCAGGAATGTATTTAAGAACAGGAGAACGGAAAAAACCCGGCTGCATCTTCTATGGCTTTTCTTTACAATTTTCTTCCTCGTTACGGCTGCACTTACATTTTTAAAAATTATCGATATATCACGAATCTTCACATTCTGGATTACCTTCCAGGGGATTTAAGGATAAATAAGAAGTGTACACTTTACAATATAACTCTATTACGATAGATTTAACTGCGCTGTAACGTGTATAACAGTCGAATGCCTGGCTTACGTTTTTAGTGACAGCATACCGGACGGGTATGATACTGAAATACAGTTTATAAAATGGAGGACCACTTGGATATTTTTCAAAAATGCCGTGACTTTACAGAAGCCCGGGAGGCTCAACGAAGAGGCCTCTATCCGTTTTTTATACCCATACAGGAGAGCAGAGGCGGCCGGGTAGTCATGAAAGGTAAAGAACTGATTATGATCGGTTCGAACAACTACCTTGGACTGTCATGGGACAGGCGTGTAATGGAAGCTTCGATCGATGCTATAAAGAAATTCGGAACAAGCTGCTCAGGCTCCAGGTTTGCAAACGGCACACTTACTCTTCATGAAGATCTGGAAGTAAGACTGGCCCGTTTTACAGGCAAAAAAGCCGCTCTCTGCTTTACAACCGGATATCAGACAAATCTCGGTGCAATATCCGCACTTGTGGGAAGGAATGAACACATTTTAACCGACCGCTATAACCATGCCTCTATAATGGACGGTATATTTTTAGCTTCCGGTATGAAAGGCTCCGTGAAGATACACCGCTATTTTCACAATGATCCCGAAAATTTAGAAAGTGTCATTTCCCGGCTGCCCATCGATGAACCTAAAATTATTGTTACAGACGGTGTTTTCAGTATGGAGGGGGATATTGTAAAACTTCCTGAATTACGCAGGATAGCAGATAGATACAATGCTGCACTCTATATAGATGAAGCCCACGCCATCGGCGTAATCGGAGAAACAGGCAGAGGCTGTGAAGAGTACTATAATAACGTCTATTCGGACCTGGTAATGTGTACATTTTCCAAATCATTCGGTTCTTTAGGTGGCTTTATAGCAGGTGACGAAGAAATCATCGATTATATTAAACACTTTGCAAGACCGCTTATATTCAGCGCCAGCATGCCTCCGGCAACAATAGCATCCGTTACAAAAGCACTCGAAATTATAGAAACAGAACCGGAGCATGTTAAAAGACTGCAGCAAATAGCACGGAAGATGATTAACGGCTTTAAATCTCTCGGTTTTAATATCGGTGTTGCGGAAACTCCTATTATTCCTCTTATTATAGGCCATAACGAAAAAACTTTTCTCTTCTGGAAGGCCCTGTTCGAAAACGGCGTTTATGCGAACCCTGTAATCAGCCCCGCAGTGCCTCCTGACAGGTCCCTTATCAGAACGTCATTCATGGCTATTCATACGGACGAAGAACTTGATAAAGTACTTGAAATTTCAGGCAGAGAAGCCAAAAAACTCGGAATAATCTAACTGTTAAGGATAAGCATTATGAAGGATGTCAGGGAACTATTACCCCATCGGAAACCTTTTCTGTTCGTGGACAGGATAGAAAAAGCAGGCGAAAAAGAAATTATCGGCTATAAAAAATTCAGCAGTGATGAATTCTTCTTTAAGGGTCATTTCCCGGGGTATCCTTTAGTGCCGGGTGTTATACTTATAGAATCATTGGCCCAATGCGGAGGTGCGGGGATTAATAATCTGGGGGTATTAGGTGATTCCCTGATCTTTCTTGCTTCCGTTACAAAAGCAAAATTCAGAAAGCAGGTACGCCCGGGTGATGAAATAAAAATGGTTATTACAAATAAACGTATTTCAAAGGCAATGCTCCGCCAGAGCGGGATTGCATATGTTAACGGAGAAATTGCTGCGGAAGCCGAATGGCTCTGTCTCGTGGGTAAAAACTCCTAACCGGCTTCATCGGTTTCGATTTCCCTGTTAATAACAGGAAGCTCAGGAACTTCCTGCTCTATCTGCAGTACCTCTCCGAGCCAGGAGAAAGCAGAGGCGAGTTTTTCCGTCATACTACGCAAATCATTGGAAACATCCAGTACCGAACGTATCGCCATATCGACACCGGCCAGGCCGTCTTTAATCTCCAGATGGGATTTCATTACATCTTCCAGGGCTTTTGAATTTTCCTCGATCATTACACGGATCGATTCACTATGCTTCATTATCTCGGCGAAACCTTCACCAAGCCCTTTTACCTTTGTTACACCCTGTTCCACCTCTTCTCCCGATTCTTTAATGAGAAGATTTACCTGGTCCGATACTGTTTTTGTCAGATCAGCTAATTTCCTTATTTCATGGGCAACAACTGCAAAACCCTTTCCTTTTGTGCCTGCCTTCGAGGCTTCGATTGCCGCATTCAAAGAAAGCATATTTGTTTTATCCGCTATACCGATAATCTGGCTGACAGCCTTTTTAATTACATTCGACTTGCTGTTTAACTGTTCCAGCTGTTCCACCGTTTCAATAATCTTTTTGTTGAAATTACTGATCATTTTATCCACTTTATCGGTATAACCTAAAATATCCTTCTCCTTCTCCATTACACGCGATTCGGCAGAGCCTGCATTCTCTATGGTTCCCATAATCTGACCTATCGTTAAAGCCTGGGTCTGTGAACTTCTCGTTAGTCTGTCGGCGAGTTGAATACTTTCACTGTTCCTGCTCTCGAGGCGTTCTTTACCACCCCGTATTTTTTCTATAAGTTCCCAATCCTCCTCCACTCGTTCGATTAACTGCTCCGTAGTTTCTAAGTGTAATTTTTTTATCTTCTTTCTCTCAATACTGATGGAAAAAAATGAAAACAGTATAATTAGAACACCGAGAACCGAAGGAAATATCATGCTTAAAGGGAATAAGATACTATAAAAATGCAGGTATGCTATACTGAAGAGAAAAAACAGATAGAATACACTGTAGGTTACGGCTTCCTGAATACCCCTGGCAGCGGCAATTACAATTATATAGATACTCAAAATAACAGCGGCCAGTATCACAAAGGCGGATATTCTGGAAAAAAGAAGAATATACTCTAATTTTGTCAAAAATAATCCTGCAGAACCGAAAAACAGAAACGGAACTATCAGGAAAATCATTCCCTTATGGGATAATGATTTTAGATATGAAACAGGAAAAAGAAGAAGGGAAACCATCATTACCATTTCAAAAAAAAGTGAGAGCTTTAATACCCATATATAGGGAATAATAAAGTTTCCGGTAGATATGAAAAAGTAATATATTCCGCCTGCGAAGGTGGCAATCGAAAGATATACAAAAGACTTTTTATCCTCTATAAGAGTTGTATGAAGAAAAGCCAGAGCGGCGAGAAAAAGAAGAAGCATAAGGAAAATCTGCACATAGAGGTGGAAAAAATTTGCTCTCATCAGCCTGCCGGATAAATCTTCCGCAGGAACAATCTCTATCCCCGATTTTACCCAGGATTTATAATGATGATATATCCTTATATAGATCGTATCGGATGTATTTAAGGAAGAAACACTGTACGGTAAAATAAATCCGTTGAAAAGCGAATTCTGCGAAAGATAATTTTCCCCATCCGTTCCCGAAACACCGATAAGTTCCCCGTTATAATAAACTGAAAAAGCCATTCCCACAGGACCGATGATAATTGCAGAGGGAGACCTGATACTGTTAATAGTCTTTTTAAGCCAGACATAACCCTCTGACCTATCTACATAATTCTTAAAATCCGAAGGAATCGTAATATGCTGCCATTCTCCCCGGGGCGGCATTTCTGTTTTTATTCCGGAAAATAAAAAATACCATTCGCCGTTAAGACTCAATGAATCAGATACGGCAAAGCCGAGCGGAATAAAAACAAGAAATACAAATACAATTATTTTTTTCATTCTAAAAAAATCCTTACTGTTTCCTATCGAAAGTATCGGCTATAACCTCTTTATAACTATATAACAAATACTACACTTTAATAAAGGATACATAAATATTTAATTAATTTTATTTTATTGACAGTATATCCGCACCATGATAATTTTTACTAAAGTACAATTATGTATTTTAAAGCCCTTTAAAGGAGCAGGATATGCAGAATTCAATACCAAAATTTTTCAAGGAGGTTGCAGAGAGGAACCATGATGCAACGGCATTATATTCAAAAGATCAGGAGGGCACATTTAAAAGCGTCACCTATGGAGAACTATACACCATGGTATCCGAATTCGGAGCCGGTCTGCTTGCCTCCGGTATTAAAAGAAACGATCATATAGGAATAATTTCCGATAATCGGAAAGAGTGGATCATTGCAGACCTTGCCATACTGGGTATCGGTGCGGTCGATGTACCGCGGGGCTCGGATTCTACTGCGGATGAAATAGAATATATTCTTAATCATGGTGACTGCCATGTTGCATTAGCGGAAAACAAGAAACAACTGGAAAAGATTATCTCTAAGAAGAAGAATCTGCCCGAACTTAAAAGAATTATTGTTATGGATTCTCAGTATAAAAAGCCGGAAGGAAAAAAGGATATAGAGATAACGGCATTTAAGGAAATACTGAATAAAGGAAAGGAAATAATAAAAGAAGATCCTAAGATTTTCGAAACGGAACTATCGCAGGGCATCGATTCCGACCTTGCTACGATCATATATACATCAGGCACAACAGGCGAACCAAAAGGAGTAATGCTTACTCATAATAATTTTCTGCACCAGGTAAAGCAGATACCTAATATTCTCATTATTTCACCCGGTGATATATGGTTGTCCGTACTGCCTGTATGGCACTCCTTCGAACGAATAATCGAATATGTGGTACTCTGCTCAGGAACGGCGCAGGCATACTCGAAACCTGTTGGCAAAATTATGCTGGACGATATGGCCGCTTTAAAACCGGCATTTATGGCTTCCGTACCGAGAATATGGGAAGGAATCAGGGCAGCCATATATAGAAAAGTCAATGCAGAAGGTGGAGCCAAAAAGGTTCTGTTTCACTTTTTCGTGGCTGCTGCAGCTATTCATGAACTGTTTCTTAATATGTTCAGAGGGCGTCTGCCGCAGTTTAAAAAAAGATACCGCGCTGTTGACATTATTGTAAGTATTATCCCTCTGATACTCCTGACACCGGTAAGGGGACTCGGGAATCTTCTGGTATTCGGAAAGCTGCAAAAAATGCTCGGCGGCAGATTTAAGGCTGCTATCTCCGGAGGCGGTGCTTTACCGGATTATGTGGATAATTTTTTCGGAGCTGCAGGAATACTGCTTTTAGAGGGTTATGGTTTAACGGAAACAGCACCGGTTGTAAGTGTTCGGCTCCAGCGTGCCCCGGTGCCGTCCACCGTAGGTCCAATGCTTGCCGGAACAGATGTCAGAATAGTAGATGATAAAATGAATGTCCTGCCTCCCGGTAATAAAGGTGTTGTACTGATAAAGGGACCGCAGGTAATGAGCGGTTACTATAAAAAACCCGAAGAAACAAAAAAGGTGCTCGGCGAAGACGGGTGGCTGAATACCGGTGATCTCGGCATTGTTACTTATAAAGGTGAGTTAAAGATAATAGGACGGGTTAAAGATACTATTGTACTTTTAGGAGGAGAGAATATAGAACCGGACCCGATAGAAAGCGCTATTCTTGAATCGCAGTATGTGGACCAGGTTATCGTTTTAGGGCAGGATCAGAAATTTTTAGCAGCTATGGTTATCCCGAATTTTGAAGAGCTGGAAAAATATGCAGCGGAAAATGATATCTCTTATATAGACCGGGAAAGTCTTGCCGATGTACCTGAAATAAATGAACTTATAAATGATGAAATTCATAACAGAGTTAATATACAGAACGGCTTTAAAGCTTTCGAGAGAATATATAGAATAAAACTACTTACGAAACCATTCGAAGTCGGCAGAGAGCTTACACATACACTAAAAATGCGAAGGAATGTTATTAACGAACTATATACGAAGGAGATAAAGGAACTTTTTAAATAGAAGAGTTTAACGGCGGCGCATGAATTGACCCTCCGGTTCACCTTTTATCAAAAACAGGGGATAGACTTACATCCATCCCCTGCGCTTCTTTGAGGCTAAAAATAGGGCAAGGAAAGGAGGTGAAACTTGCCCGCTTAAAATCCATTTTTGGCCGCCTCTATAAACATAACAACTTTTTGTCTGATTGGTTACGTATCGCTTCGTTTTTTATTATTTTTAATTTAAAAAAAGCCTGGCAACTACCTACTCTCCCATCCCAACCAAGGGACAGTACCATCGGCGTGGGAGGGCTTAACTTCCGTGTTCGAAATGGG
>QILZ01000188.1 GCA_003233545.1 Spirochaetales bacterium | reverse complement strand
ATTACCGCGGTTAATCCCTCGCGAACATCATCGCCGCTCAAATTTTCCGTAATCTTTTTAGCGAGGTTTAAACGCTTAACAAAATCGTTAAAAGTACGTGTAAGTGCGGACTTAAAACCAACCAGGTGGGTTCCGCCTTCCCTGGTACTGATATTGTTTGCATATGTAAAAATAGTTTCATTAAACCCGTCATTGTACTGCAGGGAAACCTCAACCTGAACATCTTCCTTTGTTCCCTCGAAATAAATCGGTTCCTTCTGAATCGGTGTCTTATTTCTGTTCAAGAACTCGATAAACGATTTTACGCCTCCTTCAAAATGAAAAATATGATATTTCCTTTCTTTCGTCCGCTATGGATATTTTAATTCCCTTGTTTAAAAACGCCAGCTCCCTGAGCCTGTTCGATAAAGTATCAAAACTGAAATTTATTTCCTTAAAGATCGTTCTGTCAGGTTTAAACCTCGTAACTGTTCCCCGGGCTTTACTCTCCCCGACAACCTTTACATCTTTTACCGGAATACCTCTCTTATATTTCTGATAATAGACTTTCCCGTCACGATGTACAAAAACCTCACATATCTCCGAAAGAGCGTTAACAACCGATACTCCGACCCCATGAAGACCGCCGGAGACCTTGTAGCTTTTTTTATCGAATTTTCCCCCTGCATTAAGCCTGGTCATAACAACTTCGAGAGCGCTTATCTTTTCCAGCGGATGTAAATCGACCGGTATTCCTCTTCCATTATCCTTAACCGTAACTATATTATCCTTTTCGATTGTTACGGATATTACGGTGCAGTGACCGGCAAGAGCTTCATCTATACTATTATCAACAACCTCATAAACAAGATGATGCAGACCCTCGGAACCCGTTGTCCCTATATACATACTGGGACGTTTACGTACATGTTCCAGCCCTTTGAGAATTTGAATATGCTGAGCATTATAACTGTCTGGCATTTCCCCACCCTATAAAAAATTAGATGCTTAATCTTAATTTAAACGGCAATAAAAGTAAAGTAAATGTAATTTTAACTTGCAAATTATCAACACCGGGTGTACCATATATATTCGGATCAGAGTTGTTAATAAACTGTGGATAACTGAATTAATTTTGTAAAATTTTACTAAACATACATATAATCATCTATTAGATATATCTAATTTGTTATCAAAAAAAGGGGGTTGTAATTATTTATTATATAAATAATTAATTAAAGTATGATAAAATATACACATCGGGTGCCGTTTTGCTAAGTCTATTCATTATAATATTTTAAAATACTTATTCTTTATTTTGTTAATAACTTGTGGATAATTTTATTATAAGGGGACCTGATAATTGGATTCTCAAAAATGGGACTATGAAATATTTTGGATCGAAACAATAAAAAGAATTCAGAGCGAAATCACTGAACAGGAATATACGATGTGGTTTAAGAATATGCTTTACACAGGATCGGAAGAATCCGTAATTATGCTTTCTGTTCCGTCCTCCTTTTACAAGGATCAGATAATACAGCGTTATCTTAACAGAATAGAAGACACACTGCTCGAATTATCAGGACAGAATATAAGAGTAGAATTTAATATTACAAAAAGAGCAGATAATAAAAAAGAGAATAAAAAGCCGGAAGAAATAAAAAACCCGCACGCAGTAGATGTTCAGAAAAAACCAAAGCACAGGCAGTTGAACAATGAATATACATTCGAAAGGTTTGTTGTCGGAGACAGCAATTCCTTCGCTGCAAATGCAGCATATTCCATTTCCAGGAATCCCGGTAAAGGTTACAATCCGTGCCTGATCTACGGAGGTGTAGGGCTGGGTAAAACACACCTTATACAGGCTATTGGTAATTCCGCATATCAGGAATTCAATAACTTAAAGATTTCATATATTACAGCAGAAACTTTTGCAAATGAGTTTATTTTTTCGATACAGAAGAAATCAGGACATCTCTTTAAAAATAAATACAGGTCGATCGATATACTCCTCATAGATGATATACACTTTCTCCAGGGAAAGGAAGGAACACAGGAAGAACTTTTTCATACATTTAATGCCCTTTACGACTCTAACAAACAGATGGTGTTTACAAGCGATCGTCCGGTATCCGAGTTACGCTCACTTTCCGACAGGTTAAGGAGCAGATTCGAACGGGGTTTAAATGTGGACCTGCAGCCTCCGGATTATGAAACACGCATGGCAATACTGAACAGGAAAATAGAAGAAAAGAGAATTACTATTTCCAGTGATATAATAGAACTAATCTGCAGAAATATCAAAACAAATGTACGGGACCTGGAAAAGGCATTAACAAAATTAATAGCGTATTCCGAGCTTGTAAACAAGAATATCACCCTGGAAACAGCACAGAGACAGCTTCAGGATTTTTTTGCACAGCCGAACCATAAGAATATAACAATAGATAATATCCAGAAAGTTGTAGCTGAGTATTTTAATCTTTCATATAACGATTTAAAAGGTAAAAAAAGAACAAAAGCCATTGCATTTCCAAGGCAGATTGCAATGTATATTGCAAGAGAAATCACCGAATATTCCACTACGGAAATCGGCCTGGAATTCGGAGGAAGGGACCATACAACTGTCATGCATGCATGTCAGAGAATAGAAGACAGGTTAAAAAGTGATGCAACCTTAGAACCGACAATACAACATATAATAAGAGCTTTAAAAGGGTATGGCGTATAGTATTAATATCATGTTATTATTATGTGGATATTACCGGAAAGTATAAAAATCCATTGCATATGTGGATATTCTGTGGATAAAATGGATATGTTATGAAATTGTTAATTATCTGCATAAAAAACAAATACAGCTGTTATACACATAATAACAGTGCTTATTACTACTACTATTATCTTTATAAATTCAATAGTAATAGTAAGGCATTAACTTTTGATTTTTGAATAAAAGATTTAATGACTGCGAAGCAGTATATATTTTTAACAGGAGATACTAATGAAATTTGTTTGTGAAAAAAGCGATATTGTAAAAGAAATATCGATAGCACAGGAGATAATATCTTCGAGAAATTCGCTTTCGATTCTCTCCAATGTTTATCTTGAAGCAGGGAATAACAGGCTGGTAATAAAGGCAACGGATTTAAAGGTAAGTTTTGGAACAAGCATTCCCGTGGAAATTGTAAAGCCCGGCAGAACCACTATTTTTTGTGATAAATTCTTAGGCATTTTAAGAGCTCTGCCGGAAGGTGAAATAGAATTCGAACTTTCGGATAATATGATGTTATTTATTCGTCCGAAATTTAAGAAAATTGAGTTTCAACTTAAAACTATTCCCTCTGATAAGTATCCTGAAATTCAGAAGATTTCCGATGATCTTTTTTTTGAGTTTCCGCAGAGTGATTTTCTGGAAATGATTTCAAAGACCATCTTTGCCGTTTCTAATGATGAAACGCGTTATTTTATGAATGGTCCGTATCTCGAAAAGATAGATGACAGATTAATTATGGTTGCAACCGACGGACGGAGACTTTCCCTGGTTAATAAACCTATGAAAGATTACGAAGAGAATATTAAGGGAATTATTATTCCCGTGAAAATTTTATCTCTTGTTAAAAAGTTATCATCCGGTGAAGGAAATCTGAAAATGGCAATTTCCGATAAAAATATATTTTTCAATTTAGGTGAAGTACAGCTTTCTTCCAGTTTAATCGAGGGGCAGTTCCCGAACTATAACAGGGTAATTCCCGAGGAAAGTGAGTATTTAATAATAGTTAAAAAAGATGATTTTGTGAATGCACTTACAAGGGTATCGGTTTTAGCGGAACAAAAATCGAGAAAGGTTGTTTTTTCGTTAAGCGGGAATGTTCTTACCGTAGATTCGGAGGAGACTGAGATAGGTGAGGCAAAGGAAGAGATCGAATGTAAGTATGAGGGTCCTGATACGGCAATAGCTGTTAATTATATTTATGTTCTGGATCCCTTAAGAGAGATGGATTGTGAACAGTTGAGCATTGGTTTTACCGAAGAAAGCAAGGCTTTAACAATTAAATCTCTGCCGGAAAAGGATTATCTGCATATAGTAATGCCAATGCAGGTTTAATTAATGTCGCTTGTCGGAATAAAAACGTATAATTTCAGAAATCTTAATAATGATAATGTTCTTAATTTTAATGCTAAGGAAATATTTTTAATAGGGAGAAACGGGCAGGGAAAGACGAATCTTATAGAATCCGTGTATATAATTTCCTTTGGTTCTTCTTTCAGGACCAGGCTTTATAACAGATTTATAACAAGAGGAAAAGACAGTTCTTATATTTTCGGTTCTTTTGTATTTTACGATGATAGAGGAAATGCAGTAAGTACAAGGGAGACAGAGATAAAAATTAATAAACCCGGAACCAAGAAAATATATGTAGATAAAAAGATTATTAGGGATAGGAGCGAATTAATAGAAAATTTTCCCTGTATTATTTTTTCACATGAAGATATAGACCTTGTTGTCGGTTATCAGGATAAGAGAAGACGGTTTTTTGATCAGACAATAAGTTTATATGATAAGGTCTATTTAAAAATGCTCAGAGAATACTTCAAGGTTCTTAAAAATAGAAACTTGATATTGGCAGAGAATAAAATCAGCCTGTTGGATATTTACAATAAGCAGCTGGTTTCTCTGGGAAGAGAGATTCAGTGTAGAAGATATAAAACCGTCGAAGAATTCAATAAGGTTTTTTTAAAGGTACTGTCGAATATTACAGATGATCTATCCGGACTTGTCATAGAGTATAAACCTTCCTGGGATATCGATGCATCGGAAACCGAAATTATTTCTTATGTGGAGACTAAACTCGGAAAGGAAATGATGTACGGTTTTAGTATTACGGGGCCTCATAAAGATACCTTTTTGTTTAATCTCCGTGGAAATAATTTTGCTCATTATGCGTCCACAGGACAGCTGCGCTTATGTTCCCTTGCACTAAAAGCGGCGCAGTCACAGTATGTCTATTCGATAGTAAAAAGGAAGCCGATTCTTCTGCTCGATGATGTTCTGCTGGAAATGGATAAAGAAAAAAAGATAAGTTTTTTACAGAGCTTACCGCTTTATGATCAGGCATTTTTTACTTTCCTTCCGGATGAAGATTTCTTATCCTATACGGGGGATCATACTGAAATTTATTCTGTGGAAAATGGTAATATTGACCTATGGAAAAAGCGGGCGATTTATTAAAAGAGTATCTGAACAGTTTAAGACTTAACAGGAAGACCGGTAATGTGGAAATATTTAAGGGATGGGATTCTCTCGTCGATAGTTCTTTAGCTTCTCATTCTAAGGTTTTTGAATTTGAAAAGTCCGTACTTTATGTAGAGGTCGATCATCCGGGCTGGGCACAGACTATATTTTTAAAGAAAAAGGGTATAATAAGGAGTATTCGGGAGGAATATCCCGATCTGGAAATAAAAGATATCAGGGTTATCATAAAGAGCCGGGAGGAAAGATAGTAAAAATAAGTTGACATTACCGTGTTAAAGCCGGTATACTATTTTACCTTTTAAAAACAGAGAAATAATTATCATATGATTTAAGGAGATATATTTAAAATGAAACGTACGTATCAACCGAGCAGGATGAAAAGGAGAAGAAAGCTTGGCTTTCGTTCAAGGATGCAGACAAAAAGCGGCAGACTTATTTTAAAAAGAAGAAGAAATAAAAATAGAACCAAGCTTACCGTAGCAGATGAGAAAAAGCCTTACTAAAAGTGAGAGAATTAAAAGTTATAATGATTTTAAGAATGTTTTTAAAAAAGCGAAACAAAGTGAAGTGAAGGGCTTAAAAATTTTGTTTGTGGAAAACAATTTATCATGGAATAGAATTGCAATTGTAACCGGAAGGGGATATAAAAGGGCTGTTAAAAGGAATAGGGTCAAAAGGCATATAAGAGAAATATATAGAAAAATAAAAGATACGTTAAGTACAGGTTTTGATATAATTTTTATACCTTATGGAAACGATTATAACTATACCGAAAGGGCCATGCAGGTTAAGAAGGTTCTAAGGGTGAGCAGAATACTGTTATGAAATATGTATTTATATTTGTTATAACACTATATCAGAAACTTATTTCACCGTTATTCCCACCTGCATGCAGGTTTTATCCTACATGTTCTGACTATTCAAAGCAGGCTCTTAAAAAATATGGGTTTTTTAAAGGCTTATATTTGTCTGTAAAGAGAGTATTAAGATGTCATCCCTTTAATCCTGGCGGTTATGATCCTGTTCCGTAATTTTTATTGTCAGGAGAAAATATGGATAAAAAAACTTTATTTGCTGTTATTCTTTCTGTTGTAATAATCGTCGGAAGCATGGTTGTGCAGAATATCTTTTTCCCGGCCAAAAGCAAAACTGCCGTTACGGCACCGGAGAGTTCTGCTTTAAGTAAAGCAGCAGAAAAAAGCAAAGGAACTGTTCCCGGAAAAACAGAGGGAGCGGCAAATACACAGGAAAATATCGCTGGAAATGGATCCGTACAGGCTGCAACGGGTTTCGTGGAGCCTTTAAGGGAAAATCTGAAGGAAAAAGAAATTGTCGTTAATACGGATTATTTCAGAATCGTTTTTTCCAATAAGGGCGGGGTTATCAGATCCTTAAAATTTAAGAGATATCACAATACGGACGGTTCTTCCGTGGAAATGGTTCTCTCCGGAAAGTCCGGAAGATATCCTTTTAATATTCATTTTGGAAATTATAACGCAAAAGATGATTTAAACACGATTTACCGTTACAAACAGCTTTCGGAAAGCAAATGGGAATTTTATAAGAAGTATATCTCGCCTTCCGGTATTCCTTTTGTTTTACGAAAAATATATAGTTTTCCGCCGCATGAATATATGATGCAGCTCAAGATAAAAATAGAAAACAGCATAAACGAATACCCGGACCTTGATTTTAACGGATTTGCATATTCTCTCGAATTCGGGCCTCAGATCGGGCCTCATTATAATAAATTAGACGGCAGGAATGAATACAGACGTTTTATGTACTATGCAGGCGGAAAAAAGAAGAATGTCAGAGTAGGTAAAAACAGCGTTCATATTCAAAATAAAAGAGTTACATGGACGGCAATTATCGGTAAGTATTTTACTGTCATAGCTGTTCCGGATGCTACTCCGTATCAGATTGTCTATGATACGAAACGTATTGCAGGGATAAAGGACAGGGACTCGTTATTCTTTACAAGGCCCGTGATAAAGAGTTCCAAGAGTACCGATACGTATAAATTTTATATAGGCCCTAAAAAGAGAGATATACTTTCTCTCTACAATAACCCGGAAAAAAATTATTATCGTATCGCTGATCTCCATTTCGAAGAAGTTGTATCTGCATCGATTCTTATCGGCTGGCTGGCAAATATTTTTAAATTCCTGCTGGAGTTGTTCCACAGGATAATCCCGAATTATGGGGTGGGTATTATACTTTTAACTCTGCTTATCAAATTAGTTCTTTTTCCCTTGACCCACAAGAGTTATGAGTCAACGAGTAAAATGCAGGCACTTTCTCCCAAGATAGAAGAGTTAAAGGCAAAGTATAAAGGTAAACCTGAACAGTTGAACAAGGCAATGGCGGAGATGTATAAAAAGGAGGGTGTAAATCCCCTTGGAGGGTGCCTTCCCATGCTGCTTCAGCTGCCGGTGTTTTTTGCATTTTACAGTCTGCTGAATAATCATTTCGCACTGCGCGGAGCTATATTTATTCCGGGTTGGATAACAGATCTGTCTGCACCCGAAACCATATGGAATTTTGCGCCCTTTACGATTCCGATGCTCGGCTGGCAGAATCTAAGGCTGCTGCCCTTTATAATGCTTGTTTCGTCTTTTTTTCAGTCGAAGGTAAGTCAGGCACCGGGTTCATCATCGGGCGGTCAGATGGGCAATATGAAGATGATGACTTATGCTATGCCGTTGATATTTTTCTTTATACTCTATGATATGCCCTCCGGACTGTTGTTGTACTGGACAACCCAGGGAATTCTGACCGTTGTTCAGCAGCTATATATAAATAAACTTATGAAGCGGAAAAAGGATGATAATTCCGGCGGTACTGTATCCAGGAAAGTAAAGAGAAGGAGGTAATGGTTTTGATTAAGGAATTCGAAGGAAAAAATGAAGAAGAAGCTATAAATAATGCGATAGAAGCTTTGGGATTAAACAGGGAAGATATAGATGT
>QILZ01000131.1 GCA_003233545.1 Spirochaetales bacterium | reverse complement strand
AAACCTGGCCCGGATTAATAGCGAGTAAATGTAAAATATTAAACTCCGTTATGGACAGCGGTATAATTTTGCTGCCGCAGTACACCTCGTATTTATCCGGAATAATAGTTATACCGTGGACAGTAATATTATTTGACTCACTATCATGCTTCTGTACTTCGGAACGTCTTAAAAGCGCACGGATCCTCGCTATTAAAATACGGGGGCTGAATGGTTTTGTGATATAATCGTCCGCTCCGACCTCCAGGCCTGTTATAATATCGATATCTTCGCTTTTCGCAGTAAGCATTACAACCGGAATGGTTTTTGTTTTCTCCGACGTTTTTAACCTTCTGCATATTTCGAGCCCGTTCATATCGTCGAGCATAATATCCAGAATAACGGCATCCGGGTTTTCGCTCGTTATTTTCTTAAGCCCTTCTTCTCCGGTATAGGCTGCATTTACAATATAACCTTCACGTTTCATGTTGTACTTAACAAGATCTATGATGTCCTGTTCATCTTCTATTATAATTATTTTTTTTTTCAAATAATGATTCCTCGGATAAAAGGGAAATATCAGCTTTCGTCTTTATGATGCTTTACAACCTTTGCTTTGTCAATATAGATAACGTCCTCGCATATATTTGTTGCAAGATCGGCAATGCGTTCATAATTCCTTACTATGCGTTCCAGATTTATATATTCCTTTACCCTGTCTTCTTTGCCCTGAAGATGTCTTATAATTTTGCCCACCATAAGATATTCCAGCCTGTCAACGGTCGAATCCTTTTTTAGTACATCTTCCGCAAGCGCCGAATCCGATTGTAAAAACGAATCTATACTGTCATGGTACATACGCGAGACATTCTTAACAAGAAGGGGAAAACTTTCGGGATAGAGGGTAAAATTCTTCTTAACAAGGTAAAGCCCGCTTTCCGCTATGTTTACCGTATGATCGGCAATGCGTTCCAGATCGTTGTTGATTTTAAAAATCATCAGTACGAGCCGTAAATCCGCAGCTTTGGGCTCGTACTTTGCAATAATATTGATGCATTTTTCCTCTATAATAAGCTCTTCTTCGTTGGCCTCTTTCTCCAGGTTTTCTATGACATTTTTCATTAGGTTTTCACTGTTCCCGAGAACTCCTCTCGCAGATTCGCTGATCATCCTGTCTATAAGTATGGTGTAGCTTATAAAATCTTTCCTTAATAGTTTGATATTCTCTTTAAGCATTATTTTCCTCCTGTTTTTTCCCGGTTAAAACAGAGAACTACCCGATAGCTCCGGTTAAAAACTTATTTGTTTTTTCATTTTCAGGTGCTGTAAACATTTGTTCGGCAGTACCGTATTCGATCAACTCTCCCAAGTACATGAATGTAACATAATCGGATACCCGGCCGGCCTGGGCAATGTTGTGTGTAACAAGCAATATTGTAACGTCTTTTTTTAATTCGACAATTAATTCTTCTATGTGCGCCGTTGCAATCGGATCTAAGGCCGATGTCGGTTCATCGAGAAGTAAAATATCAGGCTGCATGGCAAGCGCCCTTGCTATACACAATCTTTGCTGCTGACCTCCGGATAAGAAGGTTCCTTTTTTATACAGATCATCTTTAACTTCCTCCCATAAGCCTGCTTTAGTTAAACAGTCTTCGACAATAGCATTTAAGTCGGATTTTTTCATTCTGATCCCGTTTAATATATATCCTGCTATAACATTATCATGGATGTTCATTGTCGGAAAAGGATTCGGCTTCTGAAAAACCATTCCTATTCTTCTCCGCACGAGTATCGGATCCATTTTATCGAGCACCTGTCCGTTTAAAATAATACTGCCTTCTGCCTTAGCATTCGGTGTAAATTCATGCATCCTGTTAAGGGTTCTTATAAAAGTGGTTTTACCGCACCCGGAAGGTCCCATTACCGCTGTAATATAATTCCTGAAAATCTCAATATTCAGATTACTGACAACTTTCTTGCTGCCGTAGTAAACATTTAAATTTTTTACCTGTAAAACAATATTATCCATTACTCTTCCTTTTATTAATTCTTTCGATATTTCGATTCGTGTTAAAATTTAACTTTATATTTTTTTGTAAACAGCCTGGTAAATATATTCAGCGTAAATATAAAGGTTATCAGTACTAAAGACGCTCCCCATGCTATCTTATGCCAGTCATCATACGGAGAAGTTGCATAATTAAAAATAAGAAGAGGCAGTGAAGCAACAGGTTTGTTAATGCTAAAGTTCAGAAAAGGATTCCCAAAGGCGGTAAAGAGTAAAGGTGCCGTTTCGCCGGCAATTCTTGCAATACCGATTAATATACCTGTAATTATCCCGCTTAAGCTCGCAGGAAGCAGTACTTTTAATATGGTTTTATAATACGGTACTCCTAAGGCCAGGGAGGCTTCCTTTAAAGAATGAGGGATTAATTTTAGAGTTTCTTCGGTTGATTTGATGATGGTCGGAAGCATCATAATTCCGAGTGCTATGCCGCCGGACAGGGCGGAAAAATGCCCCATGGGAAGTACGATCCATATCCATGCAACAATGCCGATTACAATAGAAGGTATGCTCTGAAGAACTTCGGCAGACAATTGAATATAGTAGCTCAGTCTGTTTTTCCTGTGTTCATTCAGATAGACTCCCGTTGAAATACCAACGGGGATTGCCATGACCGACGCTATCATGACAAGCATCGATGTGCCTACAATGGCATTAAGTATTCCTCCGCCGGATTCTCCAACGGGTTTCGGCAGGGAAGTAAAAAAGTTAATGTTTATGGCCGAAATTCCATTTTTAAAAATGTGTACTATTATCAGGATTAAAGGAATAATACTTAAACTCGATAGAAAATATAGAAAATATTTAAAAACTTTATTCTTAAGTTTTCTGAATTTAAAATGCTTATCAGTATCGAAATTATTCATTTTACTCTTCCCTTTTTATTCGATTATTCGATAACAAATTTCCTGATAATATATTTTCCGATAACGTTTAAAATGAATGATACGATAAAAAGCAATAAACCGATTTCTACAAGTGATGAAAGATAAATATTGCCTGTCGCTTCGGTAAACTCATTGGCTATTACCGAAGCCATTGTATTTCCCGGGTTAAATATAAGGGAGAGAAAATTCTTCGGTAAAATATTGGAATTACCAATGAGCATTGTAACTGCCATCGTTTCGCCTATTGCCCTGCCGAGAGAAAGTACGATTCCGGCTAATATACCGGACATTGAATATTTTAAGATTATGGTTTTAATCGTTTCATATTTTGTTGCACCCAGCGAATAAGAGGCCTCTTTTATATCTACGGGAACCAAAGGAATAACCTCCCGTGCAATGGATGCCGAATACGGAATAATCATTATTGCAAGAATAATCGATGCCGCTAAAATACTTACCCCGTACGGTGGCAAATTAAGGGACATTTCAATTTTTCTTACAATCGGAGTAATAAGAAACAACCCCCAGAATCCATATATAACAGAAGGCACACCGGCCAGCAGATCCGTCGCACTCTTTAGAATAGCGGGAATCCACCCTTCCTTTAGATATTCAGCAAGTACAATTGAAACTGCGAGGGAAAAAGGAATGGATATAACAAGAGCTAAGAATGATGTTAACAGCGTACCGAGTAAAAAAGGTACGGCACCGTATCGATCAGTAACCGGATCCCATACATTATTAATCAGAAAGCCGAAACCGTTATATTTTATAGCGGGAAGGGATTCCACGAATAGACTTACCAATATTCCTGCCAGAATCAATATGACAATAATCCCCATTATAAGGAGGACTGCATTAAATGCTTTCTCTGCGCCCATGTTGTTTTTGCGCGAAGAAGCAACAGTGTCGAAACTGTTGCTTCTTTTCTTAATGTTTTCTGTCTGCATATCTGCAATGCCGCCATTGCCTGATGTAATTCGCTCCTGCATTATCGTTTTTACATCGATTTTTTTACTGTTTAAAATCAATTTTTTTCCCGTTGTACACAACAGATTTTAAGATAACTTCCGCCCTTTTAACTGCAGCTTCGGGTAATTTTGCATACTCTAAAGCCTCATTATACTTCTGGCCGCTATGCTCTACCCACCATAAAAGCGACAGCAAAGCTTTAACTTGATCAGGGCTCCTTTTATTGTAATTCTGTTCCTTGTAGAAAATTAACCATGTGAAACTTGAAATCGGGTAGCCGTTTTTTGCATCCGTATCGGTAATAGATACTCTTGTGTCTGCAGGGATATCTATGTTTGCAGCCTGAGAAACGGTTTCCAGTGAAGGCTCGATAAAATTACCGCTCTTGTTTTTTATTAATGCATAAGGCATCTTGTTCTGGAGGGTATATATCAACTCCACGTAACCCATCGCGCCGCTTGTCTGCTTTACAAGACCGGCAACGCCCGGGTTTCCTTTTCCGCCGATACCGACAGGCCAATTCAGAGCTTTTCCTCTGCCGATCTGCTTTTCCCAATCTTTACTTACTTTAGTCAGGTAATCGCTGAAGATAAAAGTCGTTCCGCTTCCGTCGGATCTGTGAACGATTGTTATATTCCGGTCCGGCAGTTTTACACCGGGGTTAAGTGCCTTGATTCTCTCATCGTTCCATTTCGTTATCTTGCCGAGGAAAGCATCTGCAATTACATCGGATGTAAGTTTTAATTTTGGCGATCCTTCCAGGTTGTAGGTAACGACAACGGCACCGAGACAGGTAGGAACATGAAGGATCGTTCCGTCTGCCTTTGCAAGTTCTTTATCACTCATGAAAGCATCCGTTCCTCCGAAATCTACCGTTTTGCTCAGCATCTGTCTTATACCGCCGCCCGAGCCGATTGCCTGATAATTAACTTTAACCCCAAAAAGCTTGTTGTATTCATCAAACATTTTTGAGTAGAGGGGGTAGGGGAATGTCGCTCCTGCGCCTAAGAGTTCCACATTTTTTGCCTTACCCTTTGTTTCGCCCTGGCCTGCGGCCGAAACCAGAGAAACGACGGTCAGTGCCATAAGTACTGATAGAAACATAACAAAGATGTTCCTGTGAGAAAGTTTCATATAATCCTCCTTAAGGATATTTTGTAAGTTGCGGGCATGGTAGATAAGAAATGTTAGAATATTGTTAGAGAAATGTTAAAATATGATTAAATATTAAAAAAGTATTACGATTAATATGGTTGTACTATTATATATGTTTTGGTATTGTTGGAAATAAAAACGGATTGCACGGCAGTCCGTAATGAATTTATTGTTTCGGGGAAAATTATGAAGCGAAATGGTATTACAGCAGCCGGTAATTTTATAATCGACCATGTTAAGATCATCGATTTATGGCCGGAAGAGGGGATGCTTTCGGTTATATTAAAAGAGCAGAGGGCTAACGGAGGGTGTCCGTACAATGTACTAAAAGATATTGCCATTCTTAAGCAGGGTATTCCGCTTGCTGCAGTCGGAATTGTC
The DNA here is from genome assembly GCA_003233545.1 of Spirochaetales bacterium. Taxonomy (GTDB): domain Bacteria; phylum Spirochaetota; class Spirochaetia; order SZUA-6; family SZUA-6; genus SZUA-6. The sequence continues at coordinate 2,441 of QILZ01000131.1, read as the reverse complement.
GGGGGTGATGATGACGGATCCTATATCCTGTCCGACCTGTCGGCACATGGGATCGATGTGTCTTTAATGCAGAGGACGGATAAAACCGTCACCTCTTACACGGATGTGATGACCGTTAAGGATACCGGGGTAAGAACATTTTTTCATAACAAGGGTGCAAATATGTTTCTCGATATAAAGCACTTTGATTTTACAAACATTAAGGCAAAGATACTTCATGTGGGGTACATACTGTTACTCGACTCTCTGGATAAGGAAGACGATATATATGGTACCCGAATGGCCCGGCTTTTAAAGACCGCCCGGGATTCAGGGTTAAAAACAGCAGTGGATATCGTAAGCGAAAGCGGATCACGTTTTAAGCGGATTGTTACTCCGGCCTTGAAATATACGGATTACCTGGTAATTAATGAAATCGAAGCCGGAGAAACTGCAGGTTATAAAATAAGAGCAAAGAACGGGAGCTTAAATACTGTAAATCTTAAAAGCGCCCTTAACTGGCTTGTTGAAAACGGCAATAATGAGCTTATATGTATTCATTTTCCCGAGGGTGCATACGCTGTAAAAAGAGACTGCAGCCCGGTTTTTGTTCCGGCTTTTAAAGTATCCGATAATTTTATTAAGGGAACGGTCGGTGCAGGAGATGCATTCTGTTCCGGGATGCTCTACGGGATTCACGAGGAATGGAAGATAGAAGAGTCGATGCGCTTTGCCAATGCCATGGCTGCAATCTGTCTTAATCACCCGAGCACATCCGGGGGTATGAGAAGTTACAGCGACACAATAACATTCATGGAGAATACCCCGGCGGAAGAGATGCTTTCGATATAATATACGGCACAACAAACATTATAAAACGGGATCTGCTGCCCCGCGATTAATTCGCTGAAAAAATCTCCTTAAAACTATCTGCTGCGGAAGCTGCATCCGGTGCATAGCCGTCGGCGCCGATTTCATTGGCAAACTGTTCCGTAACAGGTGCACCGCCTATTAGTATTTTAACTTTATCCCGCAGGCCTTCATTTGAAAATTTGTCTATTACACTTTTCATGTTTGTCATTGTTGTAGTCAGTAAGGCTGACATTCCGATAATCTTAACATCCTTATTTTCCTGGTAGGCATCGAAAAATTTTTCCGGCGAACAATCCGTCCCGATATCTATTACTTCTATACCTGCTCCCTGCGACATCATTTTAACAAGGTTCTTTCCGATGTCGTGAAGATCGCCCTTTACTGTTCCGATTATTAACTTGCCTACAGGTTCCACACCTGTCGCTGTAAGAATGGGACGTATTACGTCCATTGCAGTGCTCATTGCACGGGCTGCAATAAGTACTTCCGGTATGTAGATTTCGTTGTTCTTGAATTTAACACCAATTACTTCCATACCCGGAAGAAGTCCCTTGTTTAAAACGTCCTGCGCACTTATTCCTTCGGCCAGGAGACTGTCTGTGAGCTCCTTTGCTCCCGGTGCATTCCCTTTTTCTACAGCGAGTGATAATTCTGATAATTTATCCATAACAACTCCTCTTACATGGTTCTTTTAATTAGATACTGTTACAGAAGTATATAAGGGATATATTTAAACTGTCTATAACTATAATGACAAAAAATGGTAATATAATGATAAAAAACGCAGCCTTGAATTCAGTAGAAAGAAGAAGTATCAGCAAATGAGAAACGTAGAAAAAAAGAATATTCCTGTGTATTTATTGACTAACCCCAGGGGGGTGTAGTATTATAGAGTAAGGAGGGATTTATGAAACGTTTCGTCTATTTCCTGTTGACGTTGATATTTCTGACAGTGGTCGCCTTTAATGGTTACGCCCATGAGGGTGATGATAAAGAAAAGCCCCATAAGGTCACGAGCGAAACCATTAAAGGCGGACATTCCGGGGATGCTTCCCAGCTTACAAAAGCCGCCGAGCAGAACACCATGGAGAAGGATTTCCAGACCATTCGCAGGGAAGTTGAACGCTCCACCATTTTTATCGTTATCAAAGCTCTTGCTTTAGCAGTGGCGATTGCCGGTATCGCCCTGGTGTATCTCAGAAGGCAGAAGCAAGGGGGCGCGGAATGAGTGCCGGCAGTTTATCCGAAGAGAAGCCGTGGAAGTTAAGCGATCTTAACTACTCGGTACCGGAACATGCAGGATGGTTCGGCTACAGCATAGGCGGAACCGTGGTTGTGGGATTTACCCTGCTCATTTTCACCGGTATCATAATGGCATTCTTTTATATGCCTTCGGTTGATGGTGCCAGGAACAGCGTTCTGAAACTAAGCGCTGCTCCGCTCGGTCTGTGGGTTCGATCCTTTCACAGATGGACGGCTGAGGCGGTCACTTTTCTGGTGATCCTGCACCTGAGCCGGATAATTTTTACCGGATCTTACCGGGGAAGCAGGAAACTTAACTGGATCTTCGGAGTGTTTCTTTTATTTAT
>QILZ01000022.1 GCA_003233545.1 Spirochaetales bacterium | reverse complement strand
GGTTCCGTTCGGCTGAAATCACTCATTATTTCCGACAATTTTTTAATAACAGATTTTAATGACCTGTTAATATGAACGATTTGATCGGCGCTCTTTGTATTTTCAAGTGTAAGCGACATTATTGAATCTACCGATTTACGTATGGTCTCTATTTTTGACGAAGCCTTCACGGTTATGGAAAAAATACTGTCGATGGACTGTGAATTCATCTCCATTTCACCATTAATTACCTCGATACTCCTGGCAAACTCATCAGCCATTGTCGAAATCCCCTTTACAGTGGAAAAAACAAACTGTAGCAGTTCTCCGATTTCCATGGCCTCCCGTGAGCTTCTGTCGGCAAGTTTCCTGACCTCAGATGCAACAACTGCAAATCCTTTCCCTGATTCTCCCGCCCTTGCAGCTTCCATAGCGGCATTTAACGAGAGTAAGTCTGTCTGCTCTGCAATTTCGCTGATTATGGAAACTATTTCTTCTATCCTCGTGGTCTGCTCTTCCAGCTCGCGGATACTCTGAAATGCTTCCACGATCTTGCCAAGAAGACTTTCTATGTTGCTTCGGGTTTGTTTGTAATTCTCCGTAGTTCTCCTCGCAGTCTGATCTATATCATAAATAGTTGCTGCTATCGTATCAAAACCGCTGCTTGTATTTTCCGCCCCTCTGGCCTGGCTTGTTACCGTATCGTAAATTCCGTTTACCACTTTTTCAACCTGTATATAATTCTCCAGCAACTTATCTCTGTTCTCTTTAATCGATATTTTCAGCCGCTCCAGGATATTCAATTTTTTAAGTGTATCGGCCAATATACCAATCTCATCGTTTCTTTCCAGCTTCCATCCGGATACGGAATCGCCGGACAGGGCATTTCGTGAATAATCGATTAAGTCGGAAACGTTTTTACCGAGCTGCTTTCCGAAAACTAAAAAATAAATAATACTCCCTGCACTTCCGATTAACAGAAACGAAGCCGTAATTATGAGAAAAACAACTATAGATTCCAGTTCTTTGCCATGCAGTTTTAAGAATATGCCGCCGCTTAATATGATAAACAGCAGTACGGTAGCAAAAATTAAAACAACCATTGCCGCTGTTATTAAATTTCCCAAAAAAATCTTTTTTTTAATAGTTATACCAGACATCTTTATATCCTTAATTCTTAATCCAATCCGTATTCCTGTATCTTCCTGTGCAGAGTTTTTCTCCCTATACCTAAAACTTCGGCAGTTTTACTTTTATTTCTCCCCTCTTTTTGCAGGGTAAACCTGATAATCTCTTTTTCGGCATCAGCGAGTGAAATACCGGTATTTAATTTTATATAATCCCGGTTCGAATCATTACGTACAAAAGGAGGCAGATCATCCAGGGTTATTATATTGCCTTTGCACATAACAACGGCACTTTCTATTGAATTTCTCAGTTCGCGTACATTGCCGGGCCATGAATAACTGAAAAGGGCATCTCTTGCACGAACATCGATACCTTCTATTTTTTTACCATTCTCCTTTGAGATTTCTTTTAAAAAGTATGAAATCAGCAGAGGAATATCTTCTTTACGCTCCCTTAAAGGAGGTATATGTATATTAACAACATTCAACCTGTAGTATAAATCCTGCCGGAAATTACCGTTTTCTATTTCTTCCTTAAGATCCCTGTTGGTTGCAGAGAGAATTCTAACATCGACCTCCAATGTCTCTTCCCCCCCGACCCTTTCGAACCTTTTTTCCTGAAGAACACGAAGAAGTTTTATCTGAACGCTCTGGTTAACCTCCCCTATCTCATCTAAAAAAATCGTTCCCCTGTTGGCAAGCTCGAATCTGCCGCGTTTTCTCGCAATAGCACCGGTAAAAGATCCCCTTTCATGACCGAAAAGCTCACTCTCCAGAAGCGTTTCGGTTAGAGCGGCACAGTGGATTTTTATATAAGGTTTATCTTTACGCGGAGAGAGGTAATGTATCGCATCGGCAATCATCTCCTTGCCAACTCCGCTTTCTCCCGTTATAAGAACGGAAACCCGCGTCGGGGCGACCTGTTTAACCACTTCGAAGACCTGGTTCATAATCTCGCTTCTGCCGATTATGTTTGCAAACTCACTTTTCTTTTTTAATTCTTCCTGAAGCATTCTATGCTGAAGAATCAGCTCCCTGTTGGAAAGGGCACGCTTTACAAGCAGGGACAGCCTGTCCAGATTTATAGGTTTTGTTAAAAAATCATAAGCTCCGTCACGCATAGCCTGTACAGCATTTTCAATAGTCCCGTGGCCTGTAAGGATTATTACCGGTATTGTGGGATAAGCCGAACTTATCTTTTTAAGAAGTTCCTGACCTGACAATTCAGGCATTTTAAGATCGGTAATAACCAGATCTACATCGCCTTTGTGTACCGCACTTATAGCTTCTATCCCGTTTTTAGCAAGTATAACCTGATAACCATCCAGTTCAAGGGCCTTCCCCAAACCTTCTCTGATATTCTTTTCGTCGTCAACAACAAGAATATTAAAGTTCATACCGCTTCTCCCTTATAATCAATTAATCGCTTCTCCTTTTGAGGTATCGGGAAACTTATTGTAAAAGTCGTACCCTCTCCTTCTTTTGATTTTACTGCAATTTCTCCCATGTGTTCCCTGATTATTTTATAAACAAGAGTTAAACCCAGCCCTGTCCCAAAATCCTTGGTCGTAAAATAAGGTTCGAATATTTTATCCTGAAGTTCATCGGGTATTCCCGTTCCGGTATCGGTTATTTTTAAGAGGACTGCCCCGCCTGCCTTTCCTGTTTTAACGATAAGAGAACCGCCGTTCGGCATAGCATACAGAGAATTTTTAACAAGATTCAGCAGAGCCTGTTTGATATACTTTTCATCTATCTTAATTTTGGGAAGTTGTTCCGCTAATTTTACCTCTAATTTTACTCCGGATTCTTTAAGTTCATACTGAAGAAAATTAAAAAGATCCCTTAATACCTGATTCAGATCCTGTTCTTCAAGTTTTGTGTCCATCGGTCTTACTGCAAAAAGAAAATCCACAACAATTCGATTAAGCCTGTCCACCTCCTCATTTATAACATCCAGATATTTTCTGATGGTTTCCGACTTTATAACCTCCCTGCTGCCGATTTCTTTTTGAATAAGCTGTAAGTGAATTCCAATGGAACCAAGGGGATTCTTAATCTCATGTGCGACCCCTGCTGCAAGAGTTGTCAAAGCTGCGAGATTTTCCGCTCTGCGCAGCCTCGCTTCCCTGGATCTTTTCTCTGTTACATCCTCGATATGGACTAAATTACCCTGTATTTTCTTTTCTTTTACAAGTGGCATAATACTAACGGAGATTATCCTGTTTATCGAATTTTCAAGCATAAACTCTTTATCTATTATCTTTTCCTGGTTAATAAGTTTCTCTTTTAAAAAAGCTGCAATCTCTTCATCATTTATTATACTCCACAATTCCTCATCAGGTATTTCTTCCTGGTTAAACAACATCATTCGTGCAAAAGATTTGTTGTATAACAGCACCCGGTACTGTTGGTCTATCACTACTACACCATCGGTCATCGAATTAAGAACCATCTCTAATAATTCGTTTTCAGCGGAAATATGACAGAGTATATTCTTAATCTGTTCCCTGTCCATTTTATTTAGTTTTTCAAGTGCTTTTTGAATAAATTTCCTCATTCTCTTACCGCCTCTCTCATATTGTAGAATAGGCTGTTCAATACCAGAGATGGTTTTATGTTGAGTGTAATAGAGTTCTGATATGAATCATAAATGATATTTTTAAGTTTGTTAATTTTTTCCACGGAAAAAACATCGGATAAAACCGAATCATTCTCTGTCTGTAAGACCCGGTTCTTTAAAAGCGAATGCAGTACATCCAAAAGAGTCGAGATAAATTCTCCGGCATTTTCTTTCGACGAGAATATATCGACTTTCCTGTCGATTTCGGACAGCGGATTCTGAAATCCGTCTCCTTTAAGAACACTTTCCATAAAATTTTCCGCTGCTTTCTTTAAAGCGATGGGAGTAATATCCTGCCAGGAATTAAAATATTCCTGTAAATTCTCATAACTTCCGGATAATTCGTTAAATATTTTTTTAAGAACCGAGGAAACTTCTGCTTTCGACCGGATAAAGAACGGATACTGTCTTACACGAGACAGAATCGTGGGTATAAGGGAGTTACGCCTGCGGGTCAGAAGTATTATATACATGCCCTTAGGCGGTTCTTCCAGCAACTTAAGAAGCGAATTGGAGGACGATTCCTGCATAATTTCCACATTTTCCAGTATTATTATTTTATTCTTTCCCGTCGACGTCATATGCGCCCATAGAGAGATATTTCTAATCTGCTTTATTGCAATATTATTTGTAGTAACTGCCTTTTCAAGGCTCAGGCTTAATTCTGTAATGGAGTCGATATTTTCCTGAAGTACAACCGGAGAAGGGAGTTCGGTTCCGGGACGAATAATATCCAGCTTACCCTCTATTTCCCTTATCTCATTCCCGATTGTGTTCGGCCTGTTTATTCCATCCCATATAACCGGATCAAAACGCCGTGTCAGTTTTCTTACGGCCCTTATAAACAAATACCGCGTACCGAGTTTGCCGGTACGCAGGAATGCATCTCCGGAAGCTAATATTTCGTTTCCAAAATACCTCGGACCTATCATCAGTACATCAGAATGAAGCAGATTTCTGTTTAAATTACAAGAAGGACAATTACAACTCCATTCCGCAGTTCCGTACTCACAGCAGAGAACCCTTGCAGCTTCCAGTGCCGTGGAAAGCTTTCCCGAATACTTAGGACCATAGAATAACAGGGACTGCGGGAGTGTACCTGTTCTGATTTCCTTATTAAGAGCTGTTACAGTCTGGATCTGTCCTATAATATTGTTAAACATTACCGATATTAACCTTTGGTAACGGAATCGACGAAGCCGGAGGCATAATAGGCAGAAGCAGCCTTGAAAAAAAACTGTTTTCGAGAATGGTTTTAGAATCGAAAAAAGGCTGCCATGCAAGCAGAAAAAGTACAATTGCGATGATCAGAACACCTTCGCCTATGCCCAGGAAAAAGCCCAGCACCCTGTCCAGTTTTTCCAGATGAAGTGCGGAAAAAAGTCTGTGCATTAACCCTTCAAAAATCTTTGTAATAGTATAGACAATCAGGAATATTATAAGAAATGCGATCAAAAAGTTCCAGCTCGATTCACCCCACAGTTTGTCGAGATAATCTGCAGATAACCTGGAAAATGTTACGGCGAGCCCAAGCCCGAGAATAATCCCGGTCATGGATAAAAGCTCACTGACAAAGCCTCTGTAAGCCCCTCTTATCGAGAGAATCAGTAGAAGCGCAATAAAAATATAATCGATAGTTAAAAAACCGGTAATCACTGGATTCTACTCCCCCCTGGCGTAAATACTTCTTAAGATTATTTCTGCTATGATCTTAGCCGAGTCTTTTTTAAAAAGCTTCCCTGCATTTTCTCTCATCATCATCAGCTTCTCCTCATTATCCAAAAGATTTGTTATTATTTCAAGAAGTTTCTTCGCTGTTAAATTATCCTGATCCAGTACAACAGCCGCATGGGCTTTTTTAAAGATCTCTGCATTTCTTATCTGATCTCCTCTGCTGCCGGAAAGTGGAAGAGGTATTAACACGGAGGCTTTTTTACATGCCGCAAGTTCCCACAAAGTATTAGCCCCGGCCCTGCAGATAACAAGATCGCTGGCGGCGAGAATATCCGGTAATTCTTCATTTATATATTTCATAGTGTGATAATTTCCTAATCTTGCCGGTTTAAAATCCTTAATCCCTGTCTGATGAATAATACAGTACTTTTTGCTTAATTCCTCTGCTATGCTTTCTATCAGAGTATTTATATAATGGGCACCCTGACTTCCCCCCATTATTAAGAGGATTTTTCTATCATATGGACAGGGAAGATTCTTTTTCCCCTTCTCCCGGTTGCCATGCAGTACAGATGAACGCACCGGATTCCCAGTTACTATTAATTTTTCCGATAATGATTCTCCAAAGTATTTTGCAGTTTCTTCGGTGGAAATTAATATTTTTTCTGTAAAACGGGCGTTTATTCTGGTTGCAAGACCGGGATCGATATCCGATTCATGCGTAATAGAAGGAATTTTAAGAACCGAAGCTGCAAGGACCGGGGGTACGGAAACATAACCTCCCTTGGAAAACAATAGTTGAGGTTTTTCTTTAAGTAGTATGATAAATGATACTATCATACCGAGTAATATTTTCCCTGCGTCGGTAATATTTTTAAAGGAAAAATACCTTCTGAGTTTTCCGGAGGGTATTTTGTAATATTTAATTCCACCGAAATCCAATATCAATTTATCCATCGAAGAAGCCGAACCGATCCATATTATCCTTCCGTGCCATATTTTATTAAGCTCCTCAAGAACGGCAAGCAGCGGAATTATATGTCCTCCTGTTCCTCCGCCGCTGACTGCAATACAGTTCCTTCTTTTTTTCATTTATTCACCTTGATAGGTTAAAATCTTTATTATATTGTCAGACTACCATGAATAGAACAATATTTTCAATTATACTTTTACTGATAATATACAACACAGGTCTTTTTGCGGATGAATACTCACAATACTATTCTTCTTTTATAACACGCGGAACATTTAACCGGCTTATCGAAAAACAAGAAATTATGAACAGTTTCGGCAAAGATACTGATATTAATATAATTTCCGACAGCAGGATTAAAAATTTAATCATCGATGACTTAAAAGAGCTAAAGCCCACTATAGGAGTGGAACTTCTAAAGATTCTGCCAATGAATAATATCGATACGCATTCGAAAAAAACATTTCTTCTTATATACAATATTCTTCACTCCATAAGTACCTTAAAAGGTATTAACTATTTCTCAGTTACAAGGAGAAAAGAAAGAATATTATTCTATGATTCTTATGTAATCGACAGCCCGAAAAAAGAAAATAGAATTAAAGACCCTTTTTTTAAGAAAATTCTGCCTGATAATAAACTCTATATCTTTCAGCATGATTCGACTCTCGGAAAAAATATTTATCTCGTTAAATATTTCAGCAACAAAAACAGAATTATTATGAGAACGGAAAATATTACCGTAATAAAATATTTGTTTGTGCCCCTTATAAACAAGCATAAACTTATTAATTATTTTATCATCATTCCCGGCAGCAGATCGATTCTTTTTTATGGTGCCAGTTTTGCACAATTCAACAGCATCATTCCTGTTTCCGGTAAACGTGCCGATTCCTTTTATAACCGGCTTAAAGCGATGTATTCATGGTTTGTGAAAATGCTTAAAAAGAAAGCGGGAACTATTAATACCTTAGAGCAAACGCCGTATTGACTATAAACTTTAATAGTATTATTTTTTTACAAGTGGGGTGGTTTCCCTTTTAAGGGATGCCTGAGAATATACCCGTTGAACCTGCTCTGGATAATGCCAGCGAAGGAATCTATTGTTTTTTCTCACCCACATTATAATTATTCTCAAAACTTAGAAAGGAGTCATAATATGATGTACACCGCGGAAAATAGATGGCGCTTAAATGAAATAGTCATTCTTGTAGTTGTCTCTGTTATTCTTGGTATCGTATGGTGGGGATGGAGCCTGGTTTACGGACTTGCTGCACCTTTAACGGCAGTCGGACTTAACTACCTGTTCATAGGGTTCTGGTTTACAGGAGGAACACTTATACCCTTTCTGATCAGAAAACCGGGAGCGGCGCTTTTCGGAGAACTTATAGCAGCCCTGGTTGAATCTTTTATAACACAATGGGGAATAACAGCTCTGCTCTGGGGGCTTGTTCAGGGTGTGGGAGCTGAAATTATTTTTCTGATTATGAGATACAAGAATTATAATTTA
>QILZ01000033.1 GCA_003233545.1 Spirochaetales bacterium | reverse complement strand
TGAATATCCAATTCGTTGATATGGTAAAAAAGGAACCATCACTTAAATTGCTCACCAATGTTTCCAATATGCACTGGGTACTTCACATGCGTGCCGATAAAGGGCATATTGCTTCGGATAATAGAATTCGTGAAGCAATGAAACTTGCTACGGATCAGAAAGCCATCATCCAGGCAGTGCGGCCTGGCCTTGCGGTAACGGGTAATGGGTTTTCACCTGTCGGTCCCGCCTATAAAGACTACTATCTTGACAAGCCGCCTGTACCGGACATAAAGAAGGCAAAGCAGCTGCTCGCCGAGGCCGGATACCCCAATGGTTTCAAGATTACATTGTACGCACAAAACGAGTCTGATGTACCAAATATTGCCACGGTATGGAAAGCACAAATGGCAAAAATAGGTATCGATGTCGGAATAAAGGTAATTCCTTCCGATATATATTACGGAGATGGTGATCAGAGCTGGCTTAAGTGCGATTTTGGTATTACCGACTGGGGTGCCCGCGCAACACCGGTTACCTATTTTAAATTGGCATATATCAGTAATGCTCCCTGGAATGAGAGCCACTGGTCAGATCCGGAATTCGATGCTATTGTAAAAAAGATCTCCAGCGAAATGGATAAGGCAAAGAGAATAATACTGTATAAAAAGGCACAGGAAATCATGATTAAACGGGGAGCAGTTATTATACCTTACTTCGAAGAATCGACGGCGGGAATAAGTGCAAACCTTAAAGGAGTAACTCTTCCTTCGGATTGGGCTCGTACGCGCTTTCTTAAAGCGTATTTTACGAAAAAATAAAATTGCCCGTCCGGTAATATTGTAACCGTTTTTCAGTTTATGCCATGCCGTGCGGATGTCTATTCTAACGCGGCATGGTAAAACTGCGTATCGAACATAGCATATCATCTATGGAGTAAGTCATCGGATAAGTAACTTGAAAAATCAAAAGAGTTATTCACTATAAGGAAAACTTCATATGGAAAGGATTAAGATGAATGAATGGTTCGTCTGATGAAAAATCTAAAAATGAAGAAATTCAGAATCTGCAGAATCAGCCGGGAAAACTCACTATCTACTGGAAACGTCTAAAACGACAGCCTTTTGCCATCGGCGGAGGGGTTATTTTTCTTTTCTTTCTGCTCATGGCAATAATCGGCCCGTTAGTTGTGCCCTATAACTACCAGGCTCAGGATATAGCCAATCGGTTAAAGCCGCCGTCACCTGCTCACTTCTATGGCACCGATCAATATGGACGTGATGTTTTTAGCCGTATTATAGTTGGCAGCAGGGGTATTTTCCTGCTCGGTGGAAGCGGCACCCTGCTTGCGGTAGTTATTGGTGCCACACTCGGATTGCTTTCCGGCTATTACGGAGGACTTTCCGATGAGGTTCTGATGCGTTTGTTCGATGTATTACTTTCTATTCCTCCCATTTTGCTGGCACTGGTACTCCTCGTCACAATCGGCCCTTCGAAGCCCGGTCTTATTCTCGTGGTTGCTTTACTTTACCTTCCAATAGAAGCGAGGGTAATGCGCAGCATGGTTCTCAGCCTTAAAACAAAAGAATTTGTGGAAGCAGCCAGGATAAGAGGAGAAAAAAAGTTATATATATGGTTTCGCGAAATATTACCGAATACTCTTGGGTCGATGCTTGTCGAAGGATCGATGCGTTTTTCGTATGCGATCTTTCTGGTAGCTTCTCTGGGTTTTCTGGGACTAGGGGTACAGCCTCCTTCACCCGACTGGGGTTTGCAGATCAATGAAGCCCGTGGATGGTTTTCTATCGCACCGTGGTTACTCATATTTCCGGCCGGTACGATATCACTGCTTATTATAGCCGCAAATTTGATGACAGATGGACTGCGGCATGTTTTTTATCCGATAGGAGGTGAGATTTAATTGGGTAAAAAGGATTCCATACCGGTATTGGAAGTAGAAAAATTAACTGTTTCTTATGAAACCGAACTCGGCGTATACCAGGCTGTACGGGATATTTCTTTTTCCATTAAATCCCATGAAAGTTTTGGACTCGTCGGAGAATCAGGTTCGGGCAAGTCCACTGTGGCCTTGGCAATTGTTCGATATCTTGCCTCAAACGGAAGGGTTACCGGCGGAAATGTTCGATTCCACGGTACCGATATATATTCCCTGCCTATGAACAAGCTGCGGTCATTCTGGGGGTCAAAAATCGGCATGGTTTACCAGAATCCCCAGGCTGCACTAAATCCTACAATTACGATCGGCAGACAATTGGCTGAGATGGGAAAAACCCATCTTGGTATGTCCGACAGAGAGGCAAGGCAGAAGGCCTGCGAAATACTGGGGATGGTTGCGATGCCGGATCCCGAATCGGTTATCGAGCGTTATCCTTATCAACTTTCCGGCGGTATGCTTCAGCGTTGTGTTATCGCCATGGCTCTTATAACCAGGCCTGAACTTCTTATTATGGATGAGCCGACAACAGGGCTGGACGTTACCACTCAGGCGGTAATACTCGACCTTATTGCTGATCTTAAAAAGAAGTTTGATTCGGCGATACTTTACATAACCCATAATCTTGCTGTGGTTGCAAATATATGTAATCGTATCGGTGTACTGTATGCGGGTAATCTTATGGAACAGGGTACAACACAACAGGTTGTTTCCGGCTCAAAACATCCCTATACCTTTAAACTTCTGGACTGCGTCCCACGGTTTGAACATGGAAGAAAAAAGCAGCTGCTCTCGGTGATCCCCGGTTCCATACCCCGGTTGGATGAAATCCCCCGGGGCTGTGTATTTGCACCGAGATGCAGTCTTGCCGAAAGAACCTGCCGTGCCGTAAGACCTCCTTTAATCGAAATCGAGCAGAATCATTATACCTCCTGCAGGCTATGGGAAAGGGTTCATGAATTAGAAGCTGAAAAGCCGGAAGCAATTGCAGACGGGGCTTTAGAAGATATCCCGTTTCTTAAGGTAACAGGAGTTAAAAAGTATTACCCTGCAAGGGTTAAGGGTGGAGGAATCTTTGGCAGAAGAAAAAAATATATTAAATCGGTCGACGGGGTTACTCTATGGGTAAATAAGGGGCGTACGCTCGGCATTGTAGGAGAAAGCGGAAGCGGAAAAACCACACTGGCACGGGTTATCAGCGGGCTTGCCGGTGCAACATCGGGAAATATCGAACTTGACGGTGAACAGCTCGGCAAAACTGTTCAGGAACGGAAACAGGAACAGCTTCGGAATATTCAAATGGTTTTCCAGAATCCGGAAACATCACTTAATCCATATCACACTATTGCTGAAACAGTCGGCCGTCCGATTATGTTGATGGGAAAATCAAATAAAAAAGAAATTCAGGATCGTGTAATAAGACTTTTAAATGCGGTAAAGCTGTCTTCCCATTATTACAACAGGCTTCCCGGTGAACTCAGCGGAGGCGAAAAACAGAGAGTTGCCATTGCACGGGCATTTGCATCAACTCCCGGGCTTGTTATTCTTGATGAACCGCTCTCGTCACTCGATGTGTCTGTTCAGGGTTCTTTACTTAATCTTTTAATCGAGCTGCAGTTACAAAGTGCAACATCATATATCTTTATTTCCCACGATCTTGCAGTGGTTCAGCATATCTCGGATTGGGTAGTCGTAATGTATCTGGGTCATATCGTTGAGTGGGGTGATGCGGTAAAAGTGTTAAAACCGCCTTTTCATCCTTATACCGAAGCACTTCTTTCAGCCATACCTGTAATTGATAATAAAGGTGTACGGATGCGTATCCGTCTCGAGGGATCGGTACCGAGTGCAGTGGATATTCCGCCCGGCTGCCGCTTTAATACACGCTGCCCGAGAAAGCAGGGCAATATTTGCGAGACTGAAGAACCGCCATGGCAGGAAGGTGAAGGCGGGCATTGGATCCGCTGTCATATCCCGATGGATAAACTAAATAAGCTTCAACAGCCAATAGCGGATAAAATTTAATGAGGGAAGATTAGATGCTTCGTTTTACCTTAAGAAGACTGGGCTTTGTGCTGCTTACTTTTCTAATTGCATCACTTTTGATTTTTTCACTTACAGAGATATTGCCGGGTGATGTTGCTACAATGGTTCTGGGACGATTTGCCACTCCGAGTGCTCTTCAAAATCTGCGGGCGAAGTTGGGACTCGACCGGCCGGTATATATTCAGTATATAAGCTGGCTTACTAACTTTATAATCGGTAAATGGGGAGATTCTATAAGCACCCAGGCGGAAGTATTCGGATTGGTAATGCACCGGTTAAAAAATTCAGGCATGCTGGCGCTTGTAGGATGTTTAATCTATATTCCTACCGGAATATTTCTTGGAATCGTTGCTGCATTTCGTAAGAATAAATGGCTGGATCAGACCATTTCGATGACATCTCTTGCATTTATCGGTCTTCCCGAGTTTGTAACAGGAGTAATACTTATTGCAATTTTTGCTATTAAACTTCGTATTTTTCCTGCAAGTTCGGCAATAGATCCGGATGCACGTTTTATTGAGATACTGCCTCAACTGGTACTTCCGGGTATCACTATTGCACTGACGAATCTCGCATATGTAATACGGATGACGAGATCGAGTACTGTTGAAGTCCTGCAAACAGAGTATGTACGGTCGGCTTACCTTAAAGGGTTAAGACCCGGCTATGTATTAAGAAAACATGTTCTCAGGAATGCTCTGCTTCCCACAGTAACTATAATTGCCATCAGTATTGCCTATCTTATCGGCGGCTTAATTATAACCGAATCACTCTTCAGTTACCCGGGAGTGGGCAGGCTGCTTCTCTTTGCAATAAGCCACAGGGATCTTCCTCTGATTCAGGCAACCTCGATGCTGATTGTGTTAATATTCAGTGTCTCAAACTTTTTTGCTGATATTATATATGCGTATCTCGATCCGCGTATCCGGTACAAATAGGTGTACTGCAGGCACACAGGGGATATAAGCACCCGGAATATAATATCACATATTTACTTGACAATTGCTTGATCCGGGTTGTCAACCGGAATATAATTTCAAATAATGGATTAGACAATGAATACATTTGATAAATTGGTAAATATATTAAACTATCTGTCAGAGCGAAGCAGAAACGGGGCATCGATTAAGGAGATGAGCCAAAGTTTACATATTCCGGCATCGAGTCTTCACAGGATGTTGAATAACTTTTTTAAATATGGTTTCGTGCGTCAGGAACTGCTGAATAAACGCTATTTTATTGGCCTGGGATTTCTAAAATACGCAGATATCGCGCTGGAAAGTATACACCTTGATACTATAAGTTATCCCTATATGGAAAAACTGCATAAATTAACCGGTGAAACAATTATTGTTGCCATGTTGAATGGCGAAAAAATCATTTGCGCCGATATCTATGGTCAACGTAACCGGAATATCGCCGTATCCAGGGGCGAAGTTTTCCCTTTTTATTCAACTGCATCAGGCAAGGTAATCCTTGCTTTTATTCCCGGGAACACCCGCAGCAAGTTTGTAGGTAACATTGATTTTAAATCCTATACAAACAATACAATCGCTGCAAAGAATGCCCTGGAGAAACAACTGCAGGAGATAAGGGAAAAGGGATATTCCTTAAACCTTTCCGAATATAACATCGGAATTAATGCAATGGCTGCGCCGATATTTACATATCCCGATCGTATAACGGCAAGTATAGGTGTAGTTGGAATTGCAGAGAGGCTTACCATTGAAAAAATGATACATAATAGTACTGATTTTGTAGATGCTGCACGCAGGATATCAAAAGAACTGCACGGTGAGTTTCTGCCTGACCGTTATAAAATATGATACATTTCAGATACAAGGAGTAAACAATGACAATCGATCCCGTATGTAAAATGGAAGTAGATGAAGAAGAATCGCTGGTCATGGAATACAATGGAAGCGATTATTTTTTCTGTTCCGAAGGCTGCCGGGAACGGTTTATTAACGAACATCCGGAAAATACCAAGCGGACACACTATGAACTCATAATAATTGGCGGAGGACCGGCCGGTCTCACTACTGCAGTATATGCCTCTACTATGAGAATTAATACGATTTTAATCACAAAAGATCTGGGCGGCCAGGCCTATGACAGTACAAAAATTGAAAATTATATGGGTTATGATTTTGTTACCGGCCCTGAACTGGTTAACAAATTCAAGGAACAACTGCTTAACTCACATTATATCGATCATATCATGACTGAAGTTGAAAAGATAGAAAGAAAAGACAATGGATTCCAATTTGAAATTACAACATCGGAACTGAATATTTACAGTACAAACGCAATAATTTTTGCAACAGGAATGAGCAGAAGGACATTAAAGGTCCCCGGGGAGGAAAAGTTTCAGAGAAGAGGCCTCTTTTACGGTAATATTCAGGATTATTCTTTTGTACTGGGAGAAGATGTCGCTGTAATCGGAGGTGGAAATTCTGCAATGCAGATTGTAGAAAACCTGCATACCATTGCAAAAAATATACATTTGATATCGGATTTCGAGCTTAACGCAGACCCTGCAATAGTCAAACGGGTAACAGGTTATAAAAACCTTAAAATACATGAAAACATGAAGACAGTGAGGTTCAACGGTAAAGAAAATATTGAAGGTATTACAGTCAGGAAAAAGGCGGAAATAAATGAAATTACAATACCCGTTCGAGGTGTATTTATATCTATTGGACTGGTGTGCAATTCTTCTCTTATTTCACATATTGTCACCCTTAATGAAAAAAAAGAGGTACTTATCAATCCCGATTGTTCAACATCCTGTTCCGGTATTTTTGCTGCAGGAGACGTAACCAGTGCATTCGGAAAAAGGATAATCATAGCTTCAGGAGAAGGTGCCAAAGCAGCCCTTGCCGCACGAAAATATATCCTGAATCTCAGAAAAAAATAAATTCTTTAAATAAACATCGACCACAATTCCCGGTAATAAAAATTATGAGGAAGCATTAAGCGGCACTATCTGAATATTTTTTTTACAACCTTTTTAAAATAGGATCTGCGGACACTTTCCCCTGCCCTGTAAGCCGAATAGAAAAGCTTTTTATTTATAACATCATAACTTCCGTAGCGGTGAAGAATACTCCCGCCGAAACCGGTTTTAAACCTGTACAGTCCGTGCATCGGATGACCGGCGTCAGGTGCCGGAGGAATACCAAACAGATCATAGTACCTGCAGCCGTTCTCCTTTGCCATACGGATCGCACTCCACTGAAGAGCATACGAAGGCATATAGTTTCGCTTTCGATCGGATGATGCACCGTAGAGATACCAGGCATATTCACCTTTAATTGCCACAATTATTCCGGCCAGAACCTCCTTATCTATTTCAGCAAGAAGCAGTTTGATAACGGGAGCGCCTTCGCCATAGGTTTTTGCCAGTTCAAAGAGTGATCTGTAATATTTAAAGGAATGGATTGCAATCCTGTCTCTTACCGAAGTCTCCCTGTACAGATCATACCATTGCTTAAGCCCATCCATACCTGTATCGTTAACCGTAACTCCTTTTTTAAAGGCCAGCCTTATATTGTACCTGGACTTCGGCTTCATTGCGGCAAGGATATCTTCCTCGGAACGGTCAACGGACAGAATTACAGTACTTGCAGGCTGAACATTAACCGGCGCTTTAACAAACCGTTCTTCCTGCTCCGAAACGGGTACTTCCACGGCTTCCCCGCGCCTGCCCCAGGGAAGATCAAAACGTATAAAAACAGGCTTTATGGACAAAAAGGGAAACAAAGCACCGGCCAGGTTTTTAAGAAAAGAGCCGATACCATTTTCGGGTTCCTCCACCTGCGGACCAAAGGGTATATAGGTAAATGCAAATCCGCCTTTAAAAACCCTTGTCAGTGCAAGAAGCAGGAAATCCCCGCTTTTATGCGATTCCCGGGAAATG
>QILZ01000245.1 GCA_003233545.1 Spirochaetales bacterium | reverse complement strand
TCCTGTGCCGCTTTAACAATATCAGCCGTCTCATCCACTACACACGGCGGATTCCCCGGTCCTGCCGCAATTACCTTTTTTCTGCTTTTTAATGCCTCTTCTACTACCGCAGGACCTCCTGTAACAACTAAAAGTGCGATATCCGGATGGTGCATCATACTCTGTGCGGACTGTATTGTCGGATTTTCCACGGTACATACAAGTCCGGAAGGTCCGCCTGCTGCAATAATAGCCCTGTCGAGTATGGAAATAATAAGCCCGGACACCTCTTTGGCTGCAGGATGAGGATTAAAAACAACGGAATTCCCCGCCGCAACCATTCCTATACTGTTATTGATAATGGTTTCGGTAGGATTTGTACTCGGTGTGATCGCACCGATAACCCCGTAGGGTACATAGTATGTAAGAGTCATCCCCCGCTCATCCTTAAAAGAATAAGGCTTTATATCTTCGATTCCCGGCGTCATAGCGGCAGCAACCCTGTTCTTTGCTATTTTATCCTTACAGTTCCCCATACCGGTCTCTTCTACCGCAAGCCGGGAAATCTCCTCGAGGTGCGAAAGAGCCGCTTCGCGCATGGCAGATATAATTTTCTCCCTAAGTCCGGATGTCCCGGCCGTAAGTACTTCCTGCCCTTTTTTCGCCTCTGCAATTGCAGTATTTATATCGGGATATATACCATCATGTCCGCTTCCATGCATTGAAGAAGTAAGTTTTTCCAGGTCCAGTGATTTTACTACCTCTGCAACCACCAATCTTATACTCTGTTCGTTAATATCCATATCTTCTCCTTCCGAACATCCGCTTCTACGGTTTATCGGTGAGGCTCTTTGTTATCACAAAGTCCCTTATATCAGGATGAGGCCTGGGAATAATAATCTGATTGCAGAGAAGGCCCTTGCGCTTGAGCACTTCGACCCCGGCTTGTACGGAAGCCTCCACCGCTTCTATCGAACCCATAATCTTAATGTACGATTTTCCGCTCATTTCGGTGCTTATACCTATCTCCGGTATCTCGACATCCGCTTCCTTGGCAGCAGCATCTCCTGCTTCCACTCCTCCCGTAACAGAATAAGCCTCTATTATCCCAAGGGCATCCCATGTTTTAACAGGCCGGGTAAACCCCAGGGCAGGTATTATCCGGTTGTGAAGATTCGGAATAAACAATTCATCAACAAGCCATAACTCCCTGTCCTTTCTGCCGCTTAAAAGAGAGGTTTCCACGGAGGCAACATCACCTGTTACAATAATCACAAACTTGCCGGGGCAGACAACCTCGGCTTTTACTATTTCTACAGGGGCAGCCTTTGCCATGCTGTCCAAAGCTGTTATTCCCGCTGCCACACTGTTAAATTCAAGAATGCCGATAACGCTGCTTTTCATTAGCTTCTGTTTTTCCCCTGGCCAAACGGCCTTTTTATCATTTATTCCAAAACTTCCCGTGCTGATTTACCCTATAGCAGCCTATGCTGCAATCACGATCCGCTCTTCGTTTACCAGGGTAACCCTGCCGCTTATACTGGCATGAAGCGCAGAAACACTGTCATTAGAACCCCTGGCTATAACCGTGCCCCTGGAAACTTTAACACCCTGAACCACAACCGGATACAATTTTATTCCTTCCTGGTAAAGCAAAAGCTCCACACGTTCGATATCATGAATTCTTAAAGCTTCTCCATGAATGTTCTTTATCGTGTATCTGCTTAAGCCGCATTTCTCCGCAAATCTGGCTGCAGGCATTCGCCGGTATCCGGATAGGCGGAATCGGCCGGAATCTTTCCCGTGCGTTCCCGTCTTTAATCCCCTATTCCCTGCCCCTTTAATAATTTCCTTAATAAAAACATTTATCTTTACAGGAGACAGGCCGGAAGGACATACAGCCGTACATATTCCGCACTCCGTACAGAGTTCCGCACCTGTTATCCATGGACTTTCTGCGGCATTCCCATCCGCTAATGCCTGTACGATAAGATGCGGAAATAAATTTCTTCCCTCTAAGTAAACCGGACACATATCGGTGCAGAATCTGCAATGGCTGCAGGTCGATTTTATACGCTTCAGCTCCGTCGGAAAAGGTATTTCGAGCTTGTTTACAAATGGATTTTCACTACCCAGTACGACAATCGTATCCGTATCCTTACCGACAGGTGCTTCCGTATCTTTCTCCACAATATTAAAGGAAGGTTTCCCCGTAATAACATAATCCTCTGTTAACGGACCTCCGCAGGCCCCGATAACATCCCTGCACGATATTCCTACCGGTACATTTACAACAGAAGGTCTGTTAACCTCACCGGTACAGTAAACAAAAACATCGGTAACAGGCTTTTTTTCCGTAACAGCTTCATAGATACGAAACATCTCCCGGGGCGAATATACCATGCATGGTCCCTGTGCAGCATCCTTCCCATAACAGCCGGGAATCTGCGGCAGATACTTTTCTCTGCCGTTATTAAATCCCGCTGCCGCGTACAGGTCATTTACAACCATAATCTTAAGCTTATCTTCCGGCCGAAACCTCTGTTTAAGATTTTCCGCAAGCTCTTTACTGCTGCCGGATACAAGGAAAACTCCCTGTTCCGAACGGCAGTTCTCCATAACAGTTTTTAATGCAGCAATAATCTTCTCTGTTTCATAATATAGAATATACTCGCCGGCGGACGGTAAAAATGAATTTTCATGAGCACTTACGACAATTGTTAAAGCATCCGGCACAGCATCTTCGGAGTATTCCGACAGCTGTACACCCATAGAGCGAAGATAGTTAAACAGACTTCCTGAATACAAACCTTCCCCCTGCCTCTACAAGATCGACAATACCGATTATAAGGGCATCTACAGGCTTATTCTTACTAACGGATGTCTGCCTCGTCGAACTTCCCTGCGACAAAAGCACCATTTCCCCTGTACCTGCCCCCATATTATCCAGTGCAACAAGATAATTTCCCTTTCCTTTTGCATCAGAAGTACAGGTTTCTACAAGAAGATACTTTGCACCCTTTATTTCATCGCTTCGGTTAGTTGCAACAACAGTACCTGCAACAAGACCAAAAATCATAAAACCTTACCGTCCTTCCGATACACGGTTTTTCCATAGAGGTCTATCGTATCGACAATCGCAATTATCGTTGCATCGCTGGGTTTTCCCTCCGTAGTCCGTGTAAGCCTCGAACTGCTCCCTGAAACATAAAAAACTATTTCATCCGCACCGGCTCCTACACTGTCCATGGCAACAACAAAATCACCCTTGCCCTTCATAGTGGAGGGATCGATTTTTTCGAGAAGAAGGAATTTAATCCCCTCTATTTTCGGTTCTTTATTTGTGGAAACGATATTTCCTATAACCTTTGCCAAAACCATTACAACAATTATCCTTAAAATATTTCGATCAGTATTATAACGGAGCCGCGGCGCTGTTCTTTTCCGAACCTCTTCCGAGCGGCAGCACCTGGTCCACATTGGAATGCGGTCTCGGTATTATATGCACCGAAACTACCTCGCCTACGCGCTCTGCTGCATGATTGCCCGCATCCAGGGCTGCCCGTACCGCCGCCACATCACCGCGGACAATGGCCGTAACATAACCGCCCCCGGTTCTCTCGTAACCTGTAAGCTCCACCCTTGCAGCCTTTACCATAGCATCCGCAGCCTCTACCATCGCAGCAAAACCACGTGTTTCGATCATCCCCAATGCATCCGAATTCATCTCTGCCATCTTTTACACTCCTTATATGTTAAGTTATTTTCCGATAACGGCCTTTCGACCGGCCTTTTATGTAAATGCAAATCTATTCAGACCTCCCCTCCGGCTCCTTACCCTTTAAGCCTTTCAGCCTTAACTCTACAATTTCCTTACTAACCAGAACTTCGGCTTCGTCTCCGGCTATATAGATACGCCCGTATCTTCCGTAGCCTGAAACATTGATAATATTTATATGTGATGCCTTTTCCGCTTCATTAGCTGCATAATACGCATATCCTGCAGGCTCTATTTCCAGGACAAACAATGTATCTCCCTTTAATACCATGTTCCCGTAACGAACCTTGTTAATAAGCTGTGCATGATGATCATCTATATTCTTAATCAACTGGCTTGTCAGTATCTTCGGCTTCATTCTATCCTGTTCTTTTAATTTAAGGGCATCGAGTATAGCAGTACCGGCATCCCGCGTGTCCGCCTGGCTATCAGAGTGAACCTCTAAAAGGCCGAACAACCGTTCCACAATCTGAATACCCGGGGTGACATTCGTAGCTTTCAGTGCAATATCCGTTAACCTGTTAATTTCGATACCGGGAGAGATTTCCACAACCATGCAGGCCTGTTCGGCTACAGGAAAATATCCTTTGGATACGGTAGCCATGTACGATGCCATCTGGTACTGAAGAGAATCGAGAAAAATATAGGTTCTTAGCTCCATTATTACCGCCCCCTGTTATAATATTATCATAATCATCTTTATTATTGTTTATATTTTACCATATGTCAAGTTAAATGTTATTATTTTTATAATTATTTAATATAATTGCTTGTAAAACAACATTTTATTGTATATAATGCTTTTTAATCTGGAAAATACAGTATGACGGAAAAGAAAAAAGAGCGGATCAGCAGAATCATCAATACCCTGCTATCGGAAAACGCAGCTAATGTGCGCGAACTTTCCAGAGCTCTAAAAGTGTCCGAGATGACCGTAAGGAGAGATTTAAATTTCCTTGCAAGAGAGAATATAGTCAGGCTCATGCACGGCGCTGCCGTTCTTAACCCCTTAAACCGGCCGGATGCAGATTCGGACAGGTACGCTATCGATAAACAGGAGGTTATAAACAGGGAGAAAAAGATGAGAATCGGCGGGAAGGCCGCTTCCCTGATTAATCCGGATGATATAATTATAATCGATACCGGTTCTACGACGGACCGTCTTGCACAATCGATTCCATACGACCTTAAGATATCCGTCCTGTGCTTCGCATTAAATATCCTGACTGCAGTAAATCTACGGAAAAACTGCACAATTACTTTTGCCGGGGGCGAACTCCACAGAGACACTCTCATGTTCGAAAGCCAGGAGGGAATCAATCTTATAAAAAGATTCAGGGCGACAAAAGCATTTATCTCGGCAAGCGGGGTAAATTCAAAATTAGGAGTTACCTGTTCCACCCGGTACGAGACAGAGACCAAACAGGCGTGCATCAACTCCGCCCTTAAAAACATACTCCTGGTTGATTCAAGTAAATTCGATAAGATTAAACCGGGCTATTTTGCGGATATAAAAGATTTCGATGTGATAATTACAGATGACGGCATTCCCGACAGCTACAAAAAGCATATTCTCGACCTGGGCATTAAACTGATAACGGTATAGATCCGCTTAAAAACGATTAACGGTTAAGCTCGTACTGCTCTATCAGTGATTTAAACAGGTAAGGAACAAGCTCCATCCTGTCCGGAGTTTCCACATAAGCTATTCTCATCTGGGTGTTACCCGGGTTATAAGAAGTACCGGTTTTTCCTCCCTCATTCCCCGGACTCCTGCTGTAAAAACCGTCCATGGGGGCAACAAGCAGTGTGTATCGATGTACTCCGTTCGCATCCTCCATTTCCACAAAGCCACTTTTTGCACAGTACATGACAAAATCATGGGCGGAGAACCCGGGCTTTACATAGTTCCTCACATCCACAATCGAATATATGGAAGCTTCCGGAACGGAAAAAATAACCTCCGGCAGTTCCCTCCTGAAACCGGCGTATAACTCCTGCATCAGGCTTTTATAGTATGACCGCTGTTTATTATACCATTGCTTTAAATCTTCTTTTTTTTCCAGCGCTAAGGCCCCGAAAATATACTGACCTATTGCATTCGGACACAGGTTGGCAGTATTCTCTGCAACAGCTCTCCTGTGAAACTCATCATTATCGGTAACAATCGCTCCTATTCGAAGCCCGCATGCATTCCATACCTTGGATGCTGTTTCTATGCTTATTCTCCTGCCTTCTATGCCGGGAACATCCCTGTCCGTAATCCCCCAGATACTCACGACAGGGTTATCCTGGTAGTACAGTTCTCTGTAAGCCTCATCACTTACCATCCAGAGATTATGCTTAACTGCAAGTTCTGAAAGGCTTAAAAGCATATCCTTAGAGTACAGCTGACCTGTCGGATTATCATATGGAATTACAAGCATCCCGCCCGGCCTGTAATCCATAATGGTTTTTTCTATCTCCCCGGTACCGGGCAATCTGAATGTCCCCGATTCTTCCAGCGACCGTGTAATAGAAACAACCTTTCTGCCGGTTCTGACGGCAAAGGCTGAGTAATTTGTATATGTGGGGTCGATTACAAGAAGCGGCCTTTCACCGGTCCTGTCAGAACCGGGTCCGCCGCACACACCGAGGATAACAAGCTCCATAGCCTGCGAACCGCCGTCCGTTACCTGCACACGGAGATCATCGACAGCAAAACCGCTCGATTCGATTATATTAAGGAAGGCTTTTCTTGTTTCTTCGAATCCCACCGTCGATGTATATTTAACGACACCGCTCCCGAAGGGGCTCCCTTTATCCCTTAAATGCGATAACCGGTCTGTCATCGCAGGGTGCATTGGCAGTGAAACATTTCCTATGGAAACATTAACGGCATCCACGGAATCCTTTCTGCCTGAAAATTCCATCTGTGCAAGCCTTATTACAGAGGGTTCCCGGGCGGAAAAATAATCGGAAATTATCGGATTCATCTATAACTACAACTCCATTTTTAACGTAAAGATGAAACAGGGCAATGTCAAGTAACATAAGAATTATAAAACGGTACAGGCTTAAATCCTGCTCGACTAAACCCGGTGTATTTAAATCCGGCCTGTTTACACGATACCCAGCTCTTTTCCCGCTTTTATAAAAGCTGCCGAGGCCATCTCTATCTGTTCTTTTGTATGAGCGGCGGAGAGCTGTACCCGTATCCTTGCCCTTCCCTTCGGAACAACAGGATATACAAAACCGGTCACATATACCCCTTCATTCAGCAGTTTTTCAGCCATCGTCAGGGCAAGCTGTTCTTTGTAAAGCATAATCGGAACAATTGCAGTATTCCCCGGAACTATATCGAAACCGGCAGTTTTCATCTTTTCCTTAAAATAACCGGCATTTTCACGGACCTTTTTCCCGGGTTCGGATGATTCCCGTATCATTTTCAGAGCCTTCAATGTTGCGCCTGCAACTCCGGGAGGAAGCGTATTGGAGAAAAGGTACGGACGTGAGCGTTGACGCAGGTACTCGATTAATTCCCTTCTCCCCGAAGTACATCCGCCGGAAGCCCCTCCGAGCGCCTTGCCGAATGTTGTCGTTATTAAATCCACCCTTCCCTGCACGCCGCAGTATTCGGGAGTACCTCTCCCCGTTTTCCCGATATACCCCGTTGCATGCGAGTCATCCACCATAACAAGGGCATCATACTTATCTGCAAGATCACAGATACCCTTTAGATCTGCAATATCCCCGTCCATGGAAAAAACACCGTCCGTGCAGACAAGCCTGTACCGGGCATTCGAGGCTTCTTTTAAAACTTCCTCGAGACTTTTAATATCGGAATGTTTGTACCGGTATCTCGATGCCCTGCAGAGCCTGACACCATCTATAATCGATGCATGGTTCAGCTCATCCGAAATAACGGCATCGTGCTCATCCAGAAAGGGTTCGAATAATCCGCCATTGGCATCGAAACATGCAGCATACAGCAGTGTATCCTCCGTACCGAGAAACCCGGAAACCTCAGCTTCCAGTTCCTTATGAATGCCTTGAGTCCCGCAGATGAACCGTACCGAGGAAAGACCGTAGCCCCATCTGTCCATTGCATCTTTTGCCGCCTTTACAATTTCCGGATGGCCGGATAACCCCAGATAGTTATTTGAGCAGAAATTAAGTAC
>QILZ01000297.1 GCA_003233545.1 Spirochaetales bacterium | reverse complement strand
AATAAAAATATGGTATTTGTAAGTGTTGGTACCGGTGTAGGTGCAGGCATCATTCTCAACGGCGAGCTTTACCGGGGGACAACCAATGCTGGCGGAACTGATTCTTCAACAAAACGGCCAGGTCCGTCCGGGAGATATTTTTACCATGGCAATGGCTGAGGATCCTGCCGCATTGGCTATATTCAATGAGATAGTCGACATTTTTACCATTAAAGCATATTGGTTCGAAGCTGCTTCGTCCGATCAATCTCCAACCCTCCCTGCTGGGGTACGGCTCTGGTGCATGAAAGATGCCTTTAATAACTGTACTTAGTGTACAGGATATAATAAATTTTTTAGGAGGT
The DNA here is from genome assembly GCA_003233545.1 of Spirochaetales bacterium. Taxonomy (GTDB): domain Bacteria; phylum Spirochaetota; class Spirochaetia; order SZUA-6; family SZUA-6; genus SZUA-6. The sequence continues at coordinate 7,768 of QILZ01000297.1, read as the reverse complement.
CCTTTATGAAAAGGAAAATGGTAGTTCTCGTTCTGCTTATGGTCTTGCTTCTTCCGCTTACTATTTTTGCAACAGGGCAAAAAGAAAAAGTAAAAAAGAAGGAGAAGCAGCCGGTTAAATTAAGTGCATTGTTCATAAAACAAGCTTCATATAGTGAACAGGATGTTCGTAATATGACTGCCGAATTTGAAAAAGAAAACCCATTGATCAGGATTTCACTTGAATTCGTGTCATACGAAGCACTGCACGATAAGATCATTGCAGCAGCGGCGAGTGGGAGCGGATATGATGTTATACTTATCGATGTAATCTGGCCTGCCGAGTTTGCTGCGCAAGGAATTCTGCGTGATATTACAAAAGAGATACCAAAATCTATGCTTGACAAAGTCTTTTCAGGGGCATGGGATACGGTTTTGTATAAAGGTCGATATTATGGCATACCCTGGATATTGGATACCGAGTACTTGTTTTACAATAAAGAAATGCTTAAGAAGGCAGGAATTTCGGCACCACCTAAAACGCTTAATGACATGGTGGATCAAGCTAAGATCATCAAGAATAAGGGAATTGTTAAGTATCCGATTATCTGGGCATGGCAGCAATCGGAAAATGTTTTCCTGAATTATGTAGTGCTTGTCGCTGGTTTTGGAGGGTCGTTTTTTGATGCTAACGGAAACCCGCTTTTTAATAGTGGGGGTGGATTGAAAGCACTTGAATATATGGTTCAGTCTCTAAAAGACGGAGTCTCTAACCCTGCTTCCCTACAAGCCATTTCAGATGATGAACTTCGTGTATTTGGTTCCGGGCAGGCAGCTTTTGCACTTAACTGGACATATATGTACAGTATTGCGAATACAGATAGTTCCCAATCCAAGGTGGTAGGGCAAGTGGGTGTTGTGCCTACGCCTGGTGACGGAGAGCATGTGCAGATTGCTTCTGTAAATGGATCCATGGGACTTGGAATTACTCAATCGAGCAAGAATCCAAAGGAAGCGCTTAAGTATATCGAGTATCTTACAAGCTCTTCGGTGGAAGCAAAGTATGCTAACCTGAGTCTTCCGATGTGGAAATCTTTTTACGAGGAGCCTTCAAAATGGCCTAAGGGGCAGAAGCCATTAATAAATGCTGCTAAGCTATCCTTTGCGAAGCTCTATAACAGGCCTATGCTTGCTCATTATACTCAATTTTCAACTATAATGCAGAAATACCTGCAGAAAGCATTACTGTACCAGATGAGTCCGAAAGACGCATTAGATGCAGCAGCTAAAGAGATAGTTCAGGAAAAGGCAAACAACTAATTCCATAATGAAGCGTACGACATATACTGCCTGGAAATTCCTACTCCCTGCAATGCTTGTCGTTGCAGGGATAGTAGGATTTCCTTTTATAAAAACTATCTATATCAGTTTATTTAATGCTCCGTTAATTGCATATACACAAAAGGCAGAGTGGGTTGGATTTAAGAATTTTATCTATGCCTTCATTAATCCTTCTTTCATGGGAGGGGTTTTCCATACCCTTTATTTTTCCCTTCTTTCTATTTCACTGAATATCCTTCTCGGTGTGCTTACGGCTATGTTATTGAATCAGAAGTTTTTTGGAAGAGCTTTTGTACGAACTTTGGTCATCCTGCCATGGGCACTCCCTACGGTTGTGAATGCCGTGCTCTGGCGCTGGATATACAACCCGACTTACGGAGCACTAAATGCCCTGCTGACACAGTTACACATTATACAAAATTACAGGGATTGGTTAGGCAGTGCAGGCCTTGGCACCATGACAATGGTTGTTCTTGCTGATACATGGAAAAATTATCCGCTCGTTACGATACTGGTTCTCGCTGGTCTCCAGATGATTCCAAAAGAAATTTACGAGGCCGTGAAAGTGGACGGTGCTAATTGGTGGAACATATTTTGGCGAATTACTCTTCCGGGCGTACGGCCTGCACTTTTAGTCGCGCTTGTTCTGAAAACAATCGATGGTCTTCGAGTATTTGATATAGTCTATCTTATGACGTCCGGAGGTCCGGCTAGTGCAACTAAGACTATCTCGTTCTACGTATATCAAGAAGCATTCGGTTTTCTGCGCCTCGGTCAGGCATCGGCTTTTTCGATAATTAATGTAACTATTATTTTTGTATTTGTAATCTTTTACATCAAGTTTATTCGTTCGGAGGGAGTTTCAGGGTGAGAAGGTCATCTTATCACGGACACAAAATCTTAAAATTTATATTTATTTATTTTTTTGTTATTCTACTAATTGCAAGTATAATTGCTCCTTTTTTCTGGCTTATTGTTTCGAGCCTTGCCAACCTCAAGGATCTGGTAGCAAAACCGCTTCATTGGATACCCCGGCATTTAAACCTGGAAAGATATCGGGAAATTTTTTTCGGGCAAGTAGGAATATCTTTCCGGTATGCATTACGCAATAGTATTCTGGTAGCTTTATTGGCGACCGGTGCTAGCTTCGTTTTATCACTATTAGCTGCTTACTCTCTTTCGAGGTTTCCTGGAAAATACCGCTCGAATCTCCTTTATGTAATGCTTGCTACGTATATGATGCCTCCTGTGGCTATTTTGCTCTCTCTATATATAATGCTCCGCCAGGTACATCTTGTGAATACAATATGGGGACTATCAATTGTCTATTCCTCATTTTTAACCCCCTTTCTTACATGGATACTGAAGGGCTTCATTGATTCAATACCAAAAGAAATAGAAGAAGCTGCTACGATCGACGGAGCAAGCAGGATTTTAATATTATTACGAATCGTAATCCCGGTTGCCGTACCGGGTATCATCGCGGCAGTGCTTTTAGGTGTCCTCATGTCATGGGATGAATTTTTTTATGCCTTAATTTTCACCTCTACTAACCAGGCAATCACGTTACCTGTAGCTATAGCACAATTTACGAAACGTCACTCGATCGATTACGGAATGATGGCTGCAGGAGGTGTAGTCGCTGCTTTGCCGCCCATAATTCTGGCAGTTTTACTTCAACGTTACCTCATTCAAGGATTAACAAGCGGTAGTGTAAAAGGATAGGGTATACGTAGTTTACAGCCGCTGATTTTCTTCTATGTCAAAGTAAAGTGTAACGGATTCTTTTTTTGCAGAGAGCTGCCTGTAACTGACACCTGCATGGTCGAAAAGTAATTTGGAAGCTTTAACAGCATCTGTATCTGCATATTTGTCGGAAAGGTATATGACCTCTGTTATTCCCGATTGTATAATAACCTTTGCGCATTCATTGCAGGGAAAGAGAGCAACATAGATTCTGCAGCTGTAAAGGTCTGCACTTATCTTGTTTATTACCGCATTGAGCTCCGCATGGCATATATAGGGATACTTTGTTTCCAGAAAATTTCCCTCTCTGTCCCACGGGAAAAGATCGTCGGAAATACCTGTCGGGAAACCATTGTACCCGACACCTACAACCTTATTATGAGAATTAACTATGCACGCCCCGACCTGTGTACCAGGGTCCTTACTCCTCATTGCAGAAAGTAGAGCTATGCCCATAAAATAATCGTCCCAGCTTAGATAATCTGTACGTTTTTTTACAGACATAGACCTTTCTTTCTTTTAAAACAGTTTCCTAAAAATCCTTATCCATAACTGTTTTTCGCTTTGCCTTTTTAGCATTTTCTACTGCCTCGTCGCACAATTCCCTGACCTTTGCCGACAGGGCATCGACTACGGAAGCTGAAGTATTCATTCCCGCCTTTCCTTTGATATAACTTTTTACCTTTGAGGCTACAATAAGAACTTCATTCGCCATAATAGCTCCTTTTCCTGTTTTTTTTTATATTTAACAATACATTGTAATATATTGCAAGAAAAAATATTAAATTATCGAATGTGTATGGAAAATATTTAAAAAACTTGAGATTATATCATCATGAATATTAAAAATAGTCTTAAACCTGTTTTTACCTTCGATGCCATATTAAATATAGCCGTCGGTCTTATTTTCCTCTTTTTATCCGAAAGAGTCGAAGGCCTGTTATTTAACGGCAGTATGCTGCCTCACTATGTATGGATTATTCTCGGCGCCGGATTTTTATATTTTGCATACTGGCAGATCAGGATTACGATAAGGTCGAAAGCAGGGAGGACTGCTCTTATATTTGCCCTGGCGGCTGCCTGGGTTCCGGCTCTTTTAGTTACAGTACTGCTTGTTGTTCCGCTGTTACCGGTTTCTACAGGAGGGAGATTGATTCTATGGATAGGAGACTTCTATTTGATACTGCTTGGAGCTTATTACTTCCTTCTTATCAGGAATGAGACAGCATGAATAGATCCGGTATTCTTTCCGCTGCTATTTTTGCACTTACACTTACTATTTTAGCTTCGGTTTCCGCAGATGGTGTACGGTTCGGCATTAAGTACTATCCGGGCGAAAAATATAAACTGATAGAGAGGTCGGACCTGCGAAGGTACAGAAACGGAAAGTTTATGGGTCTGTTATACCGGGAGGTAAGGGGAATTCTTACGACCGGCGAGGGTTCCGGAACCGGCTTGTTTTACATGGCCGGAAAGCTTGCCCGCCCGTTTCGTCTGCCGGCACAGACTTCCTTAACAACGGTAAAGGGTAATTTTTATGTTTTTGAAGATACAAAACACAATAACAGGCATGTTGCAAAAAAAATAGATGATAAAATACCGGTATCCTTTGCAATCAGCGGCAATGGAACTATTTTTGCCGAAAAACCGCAGCCGTTTCCCTCTGTACAGGGTTTCCCCGTGTTCCCGGAAAAGGTACTGCATCCGGGAGATACCTGGCGGGCATTCGGCGTCAGGGTTGTCGATCCGTTAAGGGACGGGAAGTATACACATGTCAAATTTTTCTCCGAGTATCATTACCTTGGAAAAAAGAAAAAAAACGGCAGGGATTATGATGTTATCACCGCACAGTATGCAATGAGGTATAAGCAGGGGGATGATCCTGCAGGTGATGAAAGGATAGAAAGGATTACGGGAAAGCACGTTGTGACATTGTATTATGATTCCTCCGGGGAGAAGATGAGCTTTATGACGGACAGGATGGAAGAAAGTTACCGGTTCTGCGGCAGTTGTGATAATGATAAATCTGTAACCTTTAAGGGGTTTATTCTTACATGGTTCGATAGTATAGCTTTGATGAACAAGGGTTCTCTTGCAGAGAAAATCACAAAAACATTAAAGGAAAAAAACCTTAAAAACATTACAGTCGAAAAGCGGAAAGAAGGTGTAGCCCTCACCATAAACAAGATTCACTTTGTTGCCGATCAGGCAGTTGTTCTTCCGGAGGAACAATCGAGGCTTAAGGTTCTTGCTGATACACTTCGTGCGGTAAAGGGTAGAAGTTTCCTTGTTGTAGGGCATACAGCCCGTATAGGTTCCGCGGAAAGTCAGTACCGCCTGTCGGTGGAACGTGCAAAAACGATAGTGGATTATCTTGTTTCTCTCGGGATAAAACCGGAAAGGCTTCTCTATGAAGGGAAAGGAGGAACAGAACCTGTTGCTCCGAATGATACCGAGGAGAATATGGCAAAGAACCGCCGGGTGGAGATTATAATTTTAGAGGATTAGGTTGTTTTTTAACGTTTAAGCGGAGATGTTTCCCGCACCATTATCCCTGTTTCCAGTATTTCGCGGATCTTGTAGGTTCCGTACTTTCTTGCCTTTAAGAAGCCGTCCCATGCCGATTCTGCCAGCCTGCCTTCTTTTATAAGGTCAAAAAGCCACTCGGATGCATACTCGGGATCGTTCTGCTGAATACCTGCCTGAATTTCCAGCAGCCACTTTCTGTTATACTCCTCCTGGCTTCCTATTGTGGGAGACATAACAATCGGAATACCAAGACCTGAGTAGAAAGAGAGCTCGCTTGGCTTTGTCCACAGAATATCGGTTTCCCTTATTGCATCGTCGAATTTCTCGAAGTATTCCTGCGTGGTAGTTCCGTATATAATACGAATATCGTCGGTATCCGGTAAAATTTCTGCTTTTGTTTTCTCGAAATAATCACGGACCTCATCCCGCATACCGGCTACAAGGATAAGCCGAACACGATGATTAATTAGTTTTTCTTTTAAGCTCTTTGCTATCTTGTAGCCTGTTTCTTTCTGAGCGCCGGCGCCTCCGACGGCATAAGTTATTGTCAGAACACGATTTTTCTTAAACCTGCAGTTTCGTCTTCCGAGAAAGTGCTCGACATTTATATGATGAAGAGGCCAGAATCTATTATTCGGATCAAGGTAGTGAAGTCTCTGCGCGGTATCCGATTTAAGCACGGAAAGATTTTTATCTCCGAGTAATTTCAGCGGAAAAGGAAATCCCGTAAGAAATATTCTACCGTCGGGCACTCCGTAGCTTCTAAGCCGCATAACCGCCCTGCCGCAAGGAGCGCAGTAATGGATATGGGAGCTTTCCGGATTTACTGCAACCCAGGCTCTGGAAATTTGCGCATCGGCTATTATGCAGTAATTTCTGGTTAAGCCTTGATAATCCGCGGCAAGTGCCGGAATAGGGTGAGACGAAATTATGGGAAGGGGTTTTTGTTTAACGATTTTTAAGACTCCCCTTGCCATGCCTTTTTCTATATACTTTTGTACAAGCTTTACCTGCATCGAGGGACTGGACATGTCTTTAATCGGATAAAAAGGGGGTATATTCTGTATTCTGTCGAGTATGTTAAACAAAGGTTTTCCTATTACAGGGAAAGACCTGATCCTCGATAAGAATTCGTAGGAGTTTCGTATCCTGTCCCAGAGTTTTTTCTCCGATTCATCGGCAAAACCCTCACCTCCCGCGGTAATAATACCGCCTTCTGCAATATCACGCAGGGGGTACGTTGCCCGCCGATGCCCAAGACCCATATCTACCGTTACAACCCATGCCTTTAAAGGTTCGATTTTTTCTTCCGTCATATGTAGATTATCGGATAAAACCGGCAGGTAAAAAGTTTAAGAAGCAACTAAACCTGCTTTAGTTCCGCAGTATACAAAGATTCATCTCGTAAGGGACCGCCTAAGTTATCGTGAGGCAAAGAAGAAACCTGTACCAAATAGAGAAGGAAAGTTTCGATAACATAAACAGATTCAACGAGCGCGGCGTAAGACCAATGTCGGCATTGATGCCTGCAAAGTTCCCGCAACACCCAATGTCAAAATTATCCCGAATAGCGGCCGGTCTCCTGCCCTTCTGATGTGTAAATTGATTTATCAGACTTTAAATTCTTTAAGCTTTTCAAAGTTTAGTGTTGCAAAGTAATCGTCCGCTGTCTCCGCTCTTCGTATTTCAACCACTTCCCCGTTTTCTCTTAACAGTAGTTCTGCCGATCTGAGCTTGCCGTTATAGTTAAAGCCCATTGCGTGGCCGTGTGCTCCTGTGTCATGGATGACAACTAAATCGCCGACTTCAATTTGCGGGAGGTTTCTGTCCACAGCAAATTCATCAATACTTTCACAAAGAGAGCCGGTTACGTCGTACACGTGGTTACAAGGGTCGTTCTCTTTGCCCATCACTGTAATGTGGTGGTAGGCCTTGTAAATCGCAGGCCGCATAAGATTCGCCATGGATGCATCGAGGCCGACATATTTCTTGTATATATTCTTTATGTGTAATACGCGGGACACAAGGTATCCGTAAGGCCCGGTTATCATTCTTCCGCATTCCATAAAAAGACCGAGCGGATCCAGGCCGTTAGCCTTAATCATTTCGTTATATGCTGCTTTTATTTCGTCACTTACATACCCGAGATCTACCGGTTTTTCTTCGGGCTTATA